>JAEYZV010000403.1 GCA_023427865.1 Acidobacteriota bacterium | reverse complement strand
CCGGAATGCCTTCCACGTGTCGCCGCTGATCTCCAGCCAGCCTTCGCTGCCGAAGAACAGGTTGCCGACTTCCTGGCCCTGGCTGCCCTCGTGGTTGGTGTAACGGCCGCGCGTCTCCATCTCGAGCAGCGTGCCGTCGGCGTACGTGTACGTCGCCGTCTGCGTGTTCGGCGTTTCCTGGCTCGTCATGTCGTGCCCGTACGCCTCGACGTCGCCGTACACGCGCCTGCCCGGCGTCGGCGTGCCAAGCTCCTTGCGGAACCCGTAGATGCCGCCGGCCGAGTAGACCGACACAGGGTGTTCCTGCTTGGCGAGTCCCCAGCGGGCGATGTCGAGCTGGTGCGGCCCGGTGTTGCCGGTGTCGCCATTGCCGGTGTCCCAGTACCAGTGCCAGTTGTAGTGGCCGCGCTTCTCGTTGTACGGCCGCCACGGCGCAGGCCCGAGCCACTGGTCGTAGTGCAGTTCCTTCGGGGGCTCGCTGTCGGGGCCCATGCCGTACGAGTCCCGTGCCTTGAAGCAGAGGGCGCGCGCCATGTAGACGTCGCCGATGCCGCCGTCGCGCAGGAACGCGATCGCCTCGCGCACGTTGGGTGACGACCGGTTGTTCAATCCCACCTGCATGCGCAGCTTGTGACGGTCGCGCGCCTCGACCATCTTCCGGCCTTCCCAGATGTTGTGCGACGAGGGCTTCTCCACGTACACGTGCTTGCCGGCCTGGGTCGCCCACACGGTGGCCAGCGCGTGCCAGTGGTTCGGCGTCACGATCGAGACCGCGTCGATGGCCGTGTCCTCGAACACGCGTCGGAGGTCCCACTGCGTGCCCGGCGCGGTGCCGGTCTTCTGCTCCACGAGCGACACGGCCTTCGGGAAGAGGCGCTCGTCGACGTCGCATACGGTGCGCACCTGCACGTTGTGACTTCCGTGCAGCCGGCACCAGTTCTCGAGGTGCACCGTCCCCTGGTTACGGATGCCGATGACGGCGATGCCGATGCGGTCGTTGGCGCCGAGGACCTGCGCATACGACCGCGCGCTGAGGCCGAGGGTGCCCACGGCGGCGCCGGCCGTGCCGACGAGGCCCTGCTTGATGAACGTGCGACGGGTGCGTGACGGTGTGTGCATGATGTGGTCCGATGGCTGCGGGATCGGCCGGAGTATAGATCGATGAGCCGGTCCGCGCGCGTCCTGCACATTGCGGAGTGGAGGAGTCGTTCGATGATTGGAAGAGCCGCTGCGATTGCGCTCTCGCTCGCCCTGGGCCGCGGTCTGCCTGCCTACGCGCAAACCCCATCGCCAGTCCCCGGTGTCACGGTGTCGGGCGGCTACGCGGGATTCATCGACGAGGGCCTGATCGATCACGGCACGCTCGGCGCCGGAGCCGAGTGGGTGCTCACGCGTCACGTTGCGGTCGGCCCGGAGGTGATCTACGCGATCGGACCGGGTTCGGACCGCGACCTGTTCGTGCTCGGCGTCGTGCGTGCGGGTGTGCTGCCGTACTCGCGGCCGGTGGTCCCGTTCGTCACGGCCGGGGCCGGGCTGATGCGCAACAGCATGTCGTTCCGGGGCAGCTCCTTCAGCAGCAGTGAGGGGGCGTTCGTCTTCGGCGGCGGCGTGCGGCTCCGCCTCTCGTCGCGAGCCTTCGTGGCACCCGAGTTCGTCTTCGGGTGGGAGCCGCACGTGCGGGTCGGCGTCACGGCCGGCTTCACGTTGCGATGAGCCTGGCCGCCGCGATTCGCACCACGCCCTACTTCGGGCGCGGCGGGCTGATCATGATGTGCGCACCCGGGGTTCCCGGAAACATCAGCCACGGCACGCCGGGGCCGGGCGTCGTCGGTAGCCCGGTGGATTCGGCGGTGGCGTTGGGCGTGTAGATCACCCAGCGCGTGTACGCGTCGGTGACCGTGGTGGTGGCTGCATCGAACGCCGTGCCCTGGACCACCGTCAGCAGCGCGGGCGCCTTCGGCATCGTCAGTGTGCCGGCCGCGATCTCCTTGTAGCGGACGTCCTCGGCCGGACCCACCCCCTTGGTGCCGGCCGCCGCGAGTTCACGGCCGCGGGCCATGAAGGGCTCGAGATCCTTGTGGTAGCACGCGACGCTGAAGCCATCCTTGCGCGGGTCGTCGGCGAGGCACACGAGGTGTCCCGTGCCCTTGCGCAGCGTGGTGGTGCGTCCCTGCGTGTCGTAACCGATGACCGTCGCGCTGGCGCGCTGGTCGGCCGGTGCGGCCATCACCGCACCCGCGATCTGCGCGTCCGGTGCCGGTTGTCCAAATGCGACCGCCGCAGGCGCGGCAACGAGCGCGAGCATCAGTTTCAGCGTGCGAGTCATGCGGGTGTCCTCAGGAGGTAGGGCGCCGAGTCAGCGGCGGGGCCGCTGACGTGCGGCCGGTGGCGACGCCGGTCCCGGTGGCGGCGTGGCCGGCTGTGTCACTGCCGGTTGGGTCGGCTGTCCCAGCACCTGGCGCACGAACGCAAACAGCGCCTGCGACGTCGCGTCCTCGGGATCGCCGAGCCTGTCGTTGATGGCGTTATGGGTCGACTCGCGCGCGCCGACGAGCGTCGCCGCGATGCCCGCCGCGTCCAGCGCCGCCTTCAGCCGTCGGGCCTGCGCCGACGTGTCGGGATGTCCCGCGACGTGCAGGATGAGGAAGGGCGGGATGCCCTTGTCCGCGGCGACGTGGGTGACGGTGGAGAAGTCCACGTGCTTCACCGGGTCGTTGCCGAATTTCTGCCGGTGGCCGAAGGTCGGGAGCGGGAATCCGTGCGCCCGTGCTCGCACCTCCGCGACCTCGATGATCGCCGGGATGTCGAACGTGTCGGCATCGACAGGCACACAGCCCTTGATCATGGCGAGCGAGAGGCCTTCGGCCTTCAGGTAGCGATCGTCGGTGCAGATCAGCGCGGCGAGCTGGCCGCCCGAGGAATGCCCCATGACGAGCACGTTCGACGGGTCGCCGCCGTACTCGGCGATGTGCTCGTGCACCCACCGCATCGCCCCGGCCACGTCGCGCATGATGTCGCCCATCTCCACGTTCGGGAGCAGGCGGTGGTTGATCGAGACGAACACGAGACCGGCGTCGTTGAACGCCAGGGGCTTGCGTGCCACGAGCCCCTTGTGTCCCGTCTGCCAGCCGCCGCCGTGAATCCAGAAGACGACCGGGCGCTGCTTGGCGCCGGGCGGCGCGTAGACGTCGAGCGTCTGGCGCTCGTGCGCCGGCGACGCGTACGGCACGTCGCGCGCGACCTGCTCGGCGGGAACAGGCGTGGCGAGCAGGACGAAGGCGAACAGGCAGGCGAGGGTGCGCACGATGCGCGGAGGATATCACCGGCCGGTGCGACACCGTCGACATCGGGATGCCGAGGCGTTCACGTCGAGCACGCGACGGCGCGGCGGCGGTCAGTCGTAGTGCCTCGTCGACGGCCAGATCTCTGACATCGGCCGACGAGGCCCACGGGCGACGAAGATGGGCAGTTCCCGTTCGTACGGCATGCACAGCGTGCACGTCGTGCGGGCGGCCTGGCGAACATCGGTGAACGCGCGGCGGTGATCCTCTGCATCGCCGCCCACGATGATGAGCACACCGTCCGGCAGGTCGGGGCCAGGCCCCCAGTGCCAGTAGGCGTTGTGGCCGCTGATGACCGGTGGCAGGCCGCGTTCCGGGCCGAAGTATTCCAGTGCACCGGCCTGGCCGTAGTTCTGCGTATAGATCCGGGTGCGGGCACGTTCGGCAGCGGGCAGCGCGGCCACCACGCGCGCCACGTCGTCGGCGAGGGTGTCCCAGCCGAACATGTCGGCGTAGTGTTGTGGCAGGGCGCCCAGATCGTGCCGTTCTCCCGACGCGACCTCGATGCCGAGCGCGCGAAGGTACCCGGGCAGCACGTGCACCGGCAGCACCGGCAGGCCGATCGGCACGAGCAGCATGCCGCACGCGACGAGGACGAGGAGCACGAGCCGGCCCGAGCCTCGTCGCCAGGGAGCCCACCGCTCGAGGCCAACGGCACCGGCGGCCAGAAGCATCGGGTAGGCCGGCATGAGGTAGTACGGCTTGGATGGCTGCGTCAGGAACACCGACGCGGTCACCAGGTACATCCCCGCCCACATCCGCCCACCCGCGACGCGGCCCGACACGGCGGCGGCAAGTCCGGCGATGGCGACCGCCGTGGCGACCGGCCCCAGAAGTTTCACCTGCTCGCCCAGGAACTCGGCTGGTGAGAAGGCGGCGATCTTCGCGGCCTGAGCGTTGCGCACGAACTCCGCGGTCGGCCACCCGTGCTGCACCTGCCAGGCGACGTGCGGGAGGAACAGCAGCACGGCAACGACGGCGGCCGCCCATGGCCATGGCCGGAACAGCTCGCGCCTCGCGGGTGACACGACGACGGCCGCTGCGAGGGCGGCGCCCCAGATCACGCCCGAGACCTTCGTGAGCAGTGCCAGGCCCATCACGGCGCCGAGCGCCAGCCAGGCGTCGCGCGTCGACGTGGCTGGCCGAGCGTGCGGGGATGTATTCGGCAGGCCGAGCACGTGCGCGAGCAGGAGCGCGGCCAGCGTCCACCAGAGCGCCTCCGGCCCGTTCATCGACAGGTAATGAAAAGCGAACAGGTAATACGGCGACAGCGCGAGGGCGAGCCAGGCGAGGGCGATCGCCGCCCCGCCTCCGCCCATGCGCGTCACAAGGCTCGCGACCGCGGCCAGCAGTCCGGCGAGTGCGAGCAGCATGGGCAGGCGGAGTGCCGGCACCGACGCACCCAGGGTGTGTTCGGTGCCCCAGGCGATCGCCGCGACCAGCGGCGGATGATCGACATAGCCCCACGCGAGACGACGCCCGTTAGCGACGTAGTAGAGCTCGTCGCGGAACACGCCGTAGCGTCCGAGCGTCACCAGGTGCGCGAGCAGGAGCGTGCCCGCGGTGACCCACGCGGTCCCGGGCACGTGCGACGTGCGGCGCGAGATGAGCATGAACATGCGGCCAAGGGTAGGCAATCCGCTCTTGTACCTTGGCAGATCAGCTAGCGGCAAGAGCTACGACGCCTCCCGGTCCACGCCGCGAAAAGGCCTGTGACAACGATGAGGAGCCTACTGGGTTCGGGGACGACGGTGATTCTTGCGCGATGGAACGGGCTGGAGGGGTCCTCGGCCGACAAGTGTTCTCCGACGTGCCCATACGCAACCATGAACTCGCCAAAGTACACATCTGTAACGCCTGCTCGAACAGCCCGAAAGATGAGCGTTGCGAGAACGCCATCGCCAGTGACGCCAGGGTCGTCAGGCCATGTGAGTATCCAGTTGTGTACGAGGAAGTAACCCGCATCAACGTCTTCCTCGATGTGATGAGGAAGCCACGATTCGTGGTGACCCGCGAAGAACGGCCCTTCGAGCGCGATGATGCCGTCCAGGGCGGTGTCATCGAAATACAGTGTGAACTCGAAATCGCCTAGATCGACTGCACCCTCGATTCTCACGTCGAGTGAGAAAACGTCGCCGACTCTGACCTGTTTGGCGCTGGGGTCGAGCCACGCCATCGGCGAAGCCATCGCGCTAGAGGCCAGTAGAAGGAATAGCGGTGTCAAGTAACTGACGAGTCGCATCGATCACTCCTGGTTGGATTGGGTTAGAGCTCGCATGTCTTGCAGCCCCTTCCGGCGCCGCGGGATCGACGCCAAACTCTGCTGAATACAAGCATCGACCGCTCTCGCCCGCGAACGCGCCCGACTGTTCCGAGATGATGCGGAATCTTGCGCTCGAACTTCGGGCGACGCAACCCGAAGGAAATGCGGAAACGACATCCGGCGATGGGCGCTATGCTCGCCATGAGACCCCATGTTTCACGACGTCCGGAACAGCGCACGGCTCGCCAGGGGCCTGTTACTGTGTGCGTCGCTCGTGGCGGGGGGATGTGCGCAGGCGGTCGGCGACCCGACGTTCCTGCCCGTACCTGTGCAGCGGGGCGAGCCCGCTGCCGCGCCCGGCGACATCCGCGACTATCCGGCCGCGCTCGCGGCCGTGGCCGACGTGTTCGAACGCGAGCTCCGGTTGCCGCGGCCGGCGGTGACGGTCGTGCTGTTCCCGAATCGCCGCTCGTTCGAGCAGGGGCTGCTCACGATCGGGTACGAGCCTCGGTTCGCCCGGCAGTCCGCAGCGGCCTTCCGCGCCATCGGCGGCGCGACAGGCGTGCTCGTCAACGAGGCGGCCTTGCGCTCGGCTCGATGGTCCGAGCGAGTGCAGTTGCTCGCGCACGAGCTTCTCCATTGCGTGCAGTACGCCATGGCCGGCGGTGTCCGCGGCACCTCGGAACAGTGGCTGCGCGAAGGCTTCGCCGAGATCGTGGCGATGCAGGTCATGGAGCGACTCGGGCTCGCTCCCTACAGCCGCCTGCGCGAGGCGTTGCTGGCGCCACTGGCCGACGTGCGCCCGGGGACGATGCCCGTCCCCCTCGGGCGGCTGTCGACGTTTCCGGAGTGGGCGGCCGCGCAGGGACGGCACGACGTGCCGCTCTACTCACAGGCGTTCGTGGCTGCCGAACTGCTTCATGAGCAGCACGGCTCGGACGCCGTCATGCGCTACTTCGCGCTCTTCGCGTCGAGCATGGACAAGGACGCGAACTTCGCGGAAGCGTTCGGGGTGACCCTCGACGAGTTCGACCGCGAGTTCGTAGGGCGCTGGCACCTCGTGCTGTCGCAGGTGCGGTAGCGATCCGCGGGCGCCGCTCGTGGGGCGCCCTTGTGCCGGCGCCGCTTTTCGCCTGCAATGGCGGCATGACCACGGCTCGCGCTCGTCGAATTCTCTGGTGCACGATCGCCGTCGTGCTCGTCGCCTGGTTCGCGCGCCCGCCAGGCGCACGCGGTCAGGTGGGGGACGTCGGCGCACACGTGACTCATCTGGACCTCGGCGTCGTCGACACCGGTGTGTGGGGCGTGGGCGGGCGGGCCGG
>JAEYZV010000357.1 GCA_023427865.1 Acidobacteriota bacterium | reverse complement strand
GCCGCCCGTAGTGGGGCCCCCCGCGGCGCGGCGCCCCTACCGGCCCCCGGGTGGCGGCCGCATTGTACGAAGGCCGAAGGCCGACCGACGAAGGCCGGTTCTTACGCGCGCTGCTTTGCCAGCTGCGCGGCGCGCGGAAACAGGATGTGGTTCTCGAGATGGACGTGCAGGTGCATGTCCGACTCGAGCTGCGACAGTCCGAAGTACAGGCCGCGAAACGTCGGGCAGCCCCACTCGGGCGGCGCATAGCCGTTGGTCAGCTTGCGCATCGTCGCCAGGGCGGCGCCTGCCGATTCGTGGTCGGCTTCCATCACCGAGATCGGCGCGGAGATCCACTCGGCGGCGTCGGGGACGGAGGCGGGCTTGCCGGCTTCGAGCGCCACGATGAAGGGGAACAGCACGCGATCTTCCTTCATCATGTGCGTGAGCAGTTCCTCCTGCAGTTCCCTGAACGTCTGCTGCAGCGGCAGGAGCACGTCGGGCAGTTGGTCGCCGTGCCGCGACACGACCTTGTCGAGCATCGCCTCGAGGCGTGGCAACTCGCTCCGGAGCGGTTCGTGGTAGCGGCGCTGGATGTGTGCGACGAGCGCGGTCAGCGTCGCGTCGGCCCAGGTCGGCTCGGCCGACACCGGCGTGGCCGCCGTCACGAGTTCGGAGACGAGCGCGTCGGCGTCGAGCCCACGATCGGCGCACACCTTGGCGAGCGACATGCGTCCACCGCAGCAGAAGTCGATCTGGTGCTGCTGGAAGACAGGGATGGTGGCGGGCGCGGACGTCGCGATGTCCGCAACCGTGGAGTCGGGGGTGATGAGCATGAACCCGAGACTACCGACCCTGACAGGGACATTCGTTGCGCCAGCGCAAGGTTCGAGCACCGAACGCTCTCGGGGCCCTACAATGGATCGGATGTGCACGCCGGAGGTGCTGCGACGGTCGCGCGTATTCGACGGACTCACCGAGGCCGAACGTGAGCGCTGGCTGTCGCGCGCCACGGTCGCGGCCTACAAGCGCGGGCACACGATCGCCCGCCAGGGCGAGATGGCGCGGCACCTGGTCCTGGTCGAGTCAGGGCTGCTGAAGATCCTCCAGCTCACGGCCGAAGGCACCGAACTGATCGTCAGGTTCGTCGTGCCGGGTGAGCCCTTCGGCGGCGTCGTGGCGCTCGGCGACGCCCCGTACCCCGTCACCGCCGTCGTCGTGCAGCCCGCCGTCCTGCGGCTGTGGACGCGCGACACGGCAAACGACCTGCTGGCGCAGACGCCGCAGGTCCGCGTCAACATCATGCGTGAGATGGCCACGCACATGACCGACGCCCTCACGCGGGTGCGGGAACTGACGACGGCGCGCGTGAGCCAGCGTCTTGCGCACACGCTGCTGCGGCTCGCACGACAATGTGGCGAGCCCAATCCCGAGGGCGTGCTCATCACCCAGCCGCTCACCCGCCAGGAACTGGCCGACCTCACCGGCACCACGCTCTACACGGTGAGCCGGACGCTGTCGGAGTGGGAATCGCGGGGGTTGCTCGAGTCGCGCAAACGACTCCTGCTGCTGCGGTCGCTCAGGAAGCTCGAGGACGTCGCCGGCGCCGACGACGAGTGAGGCTTCGACTCCGCGCTGCGGAGTCAGCCGGGCTGCTGCGCGCGGCGCGCGATGAGGCCCGTGTGCACCGCCTGCAGCACGGTCGACGTGAACAACACCGCGGCCGACACCGCGATGAGCGTGCGGCGCTGGCCCGTCAATCCGATCGCCAGGCCAGGCACTGCCACCACCCACAGCAGGAAGATGGGCAGCGTGAGCCGCCCCTCCGCCAGGCGATGCGCGGAGCGTGGCGGCGGTGCGCCATCCAGTGCGGCCATCGATCGGTACCAGGCGTGGATCGGCAGCAGGCGCCCCTGGATGCCGACCACCATCTGTGCGACGAATCCGAGGATGCCAGCGACGCCGTAGGCCCATTGCCAGGCGGGCGGCGTGGGCCGCATGGACAGCCACAGGCCGATGCCGATGGCGACGATCAGGTGCAGCATCGCGAAGTGCGTCTGCCAGGTGGCCCAGTCGCGGCCCGTCATCTCCGCAGGACGCACGCGCCGGTTCGCGAGGATGCCGCGGACCTGACGCAGGAACGCCGCGAAGCCCGCGACGACCACGAGGCCCCACGGCCATGTGCGACCACCGGCTGCGGCCGCCCAGGCCACGCCGAGCGTGCCGATCTCGAGCAGCACGGCGCTCCACGCCAGGTCACGCCCGGCAGGCATGGCCGCCGGCAGGAACATCGGCACCAGCCGGTACGAGACCCCGACGATCATCATCACGCCCCATCCGAGGACCGCGATGTGCGCATGCGCCGCGGCGACCGCGGCCGGCGACCATCCCTCGAGCGCGGACCACCTGCCGAGGGTCAGCAGCAGGCCGAGCGTCCCGGCGCCGACGATGTTGAGGAACGCGAGCGCGACGTGCAGCGAGACACCGAACGGCAGGCGTGCACGAGACAGGCCGAGGCAGGCGCGTCCGCCGACGAAGGCGATCGACGAGAGCACTACGATCGACGCAACGCCCACCACACGGTAGTCGGCCTGCCAGAAGCCGGCGACCATGCCCACCGTGCCCGCCCAGAACAGCGCGCAGGCCACGTGATCGCCGGCACGCGCCGGGAACGGCATCCCGAACGCCAGCGGCGCGACGATGTAGAACGCCCCGAGGATCGACGCCGAGATCCACCCGAGCGTCACGAGGTGGACCAGCCCGATGAACCGCGGATGGTAGTGGAAGGCGCCGGGCAGGTCGGGAGCCGCCACGAGGACGGCCGCGGCGACCGCGAGCGCGAGGTGTGCGCCTGCGAAGTACGCCAGCGGCAACGTCGGCGCGGGCAGCAGCGCGCGCCGCGCCTCGGACATCGCCATGTCAGGCGTCGATGCGTCGGCGTGCGCCCGCCAGGCCGATCCCGAACGTGCCGGCGACCCAGATCGACAGCAGGACCGCGAGCCACACGCCGCCGTTGGCCAGCCACCACTGCACGAGCGCGCTGGTCCCGATGCTCGCCGGCGCCGTCTGCTCGAGCGAGAACAACATCGTGACGCGCAGGGCCGACAGCGGGTTGACCATCAGCGGCAGCACCCACGCGGCGGCGTGTGTCTGCACCCACGGGATGCCCGACAGGGCGAGGAGCACGAGGTCCATCCCGAACAGCAGGCCGAACCACAGGCCGAGCGCGAGCAGCAGGCCGCGCACGTGGTCGCGCACCCAGAAGCCCACCGCCAGGCCGAGTAACGCCAGGGCGATGCACACACCCGCCGCGGCGAGGACGACGAACGCCAGCGTCGGCGTCAGCCCGCTCGTGAGCGCCGTCGGCACCACCAGCAGCACCGACGCGGGCGCGAGCATCGCCGCGATCGCCGCGCCCTTGCCGGCAAGCCATGCGGCACGCGACACCGGCTGGGTGAACAGCACCGGGAACTCGTCGGCATCGCCGTGCGCAGCGCTCAACCCGAGGAGCAGCGAGGAGAGCGACAGGCAGTACAGCACGGCCTGGAGCACCCACGCCGGGGCCGAGCGCGCGGCTGCGTCGGGCGTGAACAGCGGCAACAGCGCGACCACGCCACAGAGGGCCACGTGGACGTGCAGGAAGCGGTTGAGCCTGTGCTCGGCGATCTCGCGGCGGAACGTTGCGCGGAACGTGTTGGCGTGCATGCGGGTGTTCATGACCGATTCCCGTCAGATGGCCTGCACCAGTCTGGGGTGCGCGATGGAGAAGGGGAACACTTCACGCAGGCGCGAGGCCGGCAGTTCGCGGCTGACGCGGCCCTGCTCGAGCACCAGGCAGCGATCCGCCTGCCCTTCCCACTCGCCGAGCAGGTGCGTGGCCACGAGCACCGTGGCGCCCCGCTGCGCAACCGAGTGCAGTTCCGCGTGCAGGAAGCGACGCCAGTCAGGGTCGAGACTGAGGCCTGGCTCGTCGAGCACCAGGACGGGCGCGGCCGGGAGCATCAACACGGCGAGCGCGAGGCGCTGCCGCGTGCCGCCCGACAGGCTGCCGGTCGCCTTGGCCCGCACGTCGCCCAGCCCCCAGCACTCCTCCACCGCCGTGATGCGTTCCTGCGGCAGGCCGCGCAGGCGGGCGTAGAAGTCGAGAATCTCGCCGGTGGTGAGCCTGGCGTGGAAGCGCGGCGACTGCGGCAGGAACGAGAGGTGCGAGAGCGCCGCCATGCGCGAGGACGCCAGGTCCTCACCGCCGATGACGATACGGCCGGCATCGGGCGCCGACAGGCCGCACAACTGCCGCAGCGTCGTTGTCTTGCCGCTCCCGTTGGCGCCGACGAGCAGCGTCACTTCGCCAGGGCGCGCCTCGAGATCGAGCGCATCGAGGACGCGATGGCGGCCGTACGACTTGGTGAGTCCCGTGATCGTGATCATGGCCGTGAGGGCTGCACGAGGGGCGCGGGGTCCATGACCCCGGGCAGCCCGGGCAGTGCGATGCGTGCGTGGACGAATCGGAGGAGCCGCTCGCCGGGGCTGCCCGCGAGCAGCCCGATGGCCGGGAAATCACGGCGCAGCGTGCCGAACAAATCGAGCTCCCGGTGCGGCAGGTCGGCGATCCCGTTGCGATCGAGATCGAGGCTGACCGCCGTGTCCCAGTAGTTGCCGCGGCCGTCGCGCGACCACCGGCTCGTCAGGTTGCCGCCGGTGGTCTCCACGGTATGCAGGTTGCCGATGAATTCGTTGTCGACGAACTCGTTGCCGTCGGAGCTGTCGGACGCGTGGATGCCGATGTGGTTGCGGGTGATCGTGTTGCCGACCAGCCGGTTCTCGTGGCCGCTCTCGAAGAAGACGCCGACCGTGTTGCCGGTGATCGTGTTCTGCTCGAGCGTGGTGCCGTCGACCGTCTGCAGCAGCACACCGTAGGAACGGTGGCTCTGGTTGGCGAGGAACTCGTTGCGCCGCAGCACGATGTCCTTCGACTGCATGAGCGCTGCGCCGGCCGCGTTGTCGCGGAACACGTTGCCCTCGAACGAGTTCTCGTCCGAGTACATGTAGTGCAGCCCGTACCGCACGCCGGAGACGTGGTTGTCGCGCACGTCGCTGCGGTCCACGAACGAGAAGTAGACGCCGTCCCTGGTGTCGCGGATCGTGTTGCGTGCGACGACGTGGCGCGCCGAGTTCCAGATGTGGATGCCGTTGCCGCGCCGGTTCTGGTTCAGCTCCACTTCGCAGAGCTCGCCCTCGCCCGGCCGCGCCCCCGACGTGAACGGATCGATCGGCTGCCACACGGTGCGTTTGCCCGTGATGGTGTTGCCCTCGATGCGGGCACCGTCGGCTTGACGGACGTAGATGCCGTGCAGCGACTCGTGGATGCGGTTGTTGACGATGACGGCGTGCGCGCCCGTGACGTGTACCGCCGCCTGGTCGCGGCCGAGGTCGAGACCGGAGCCGCTGATCTCGAAGCCGTCGATCGTCACGTCGGCCGCCCGCACGGCGACCGTGTGCGACTTGCCGTCGCCGCGCAGGTGCGCCCCACCCGACGAATGCAGCCGCAGCGACCGCTCGATGACGAACGGACCGCGATACAGCCCGGCCGGCACCTCGATCGTGCTGCCCGTCGGGGCCGTGGCGAGCTGCTCGACCAGCCAGGCCGTGCGATCGTCGGGCGCGGCGGCGCCCGGTGCACCAGCCTGGTGCGTGGCAGCCCGATCGCGCTCGGCCTGCCCGGCCACCAGGGCCTGCCCG
>JAEYZV010000323.1 GCA_023427865.1 Acidobacteriota bacterium | reverse complement strand
GCGGCCCGCCGGGCGAGGCCCGGCGGCTACACCGATGCGAGCGACGCGTCCCCACTCGTGCGTAACCGTCGGGCCCGTCTCGTACGTAGGCGTCGGGCCCTGCCCGACGCGCAGAATCGGTCAATCGACACACGTGCCGAGTGCAGCGGCACCGGCGCTCCATCGCACGTCGCCGCTGTCGCGGTAGAGCGCCCACTCGACAACGAGAGGAGCCGCCGCAGCGCCGGGAGCCGGTTCGACGAGCATGCCGAACCTCGATCCCTGCGCCGACGGGAACAGCGCGCCGACGTCGAACGTCTCCCGGGCGCCTGCGCCCACGACGACGTCCGCGCCGAGCGGCGTCGCGCCTTCGCGCAGCAGCGTCGCGCGCACGGTGGCTGCCGCAGTGCCGGTGTTGGCGACGAGCACGTCGGTCGCGGCGCCGTCACCCCATTCCCCTTCGGCAACGACCCAGCGTGGGCACGTGCCCTCCGCCCCGGTGCTCGCGTGGGCTTCACGCCATGTCGCCGACGTCCCGGGCCACCACATCGCGCGTTCGGCCACCACGGGCGCGTCGGCCTCGACCACCATCGACACCGCCGTCGACGCCAGCGACACTCCGGGCGACGGCGTCTCGCTGTTCACGAGCACCGTCAGTCGGCTCCGCGGCGCCACGATGTGCATGACCGACGGCGCCGGACCGTCGGGCAGCAGGTAGGTGACGCGAACCGGGATCGGTGAATCGGAAGGATTGCCGACGAGCAGGTACTGCTCGAAGAGCGGCCCCGTGTGGCCTTCGGCGAAGAACCATGTCGTGCGCGGCGCGACGACGCCGGCGCTGGCATGGCCGGCCTCGAACCACGCCGGCCCGGACCGGTACATCGCGCGCTCGGCGACGATGGGTACGTCCGACGCGACGACCGCCGACGACGCGGCGCCCGTCGATGGCGTCTCCGGCCCGGCTTCGTCGCTGTTCACCCAGACGGTGCGCCGCGCGTGCGCGGGCACCACATGGGTTCTGGTGAGCGGCGCGAGCGGTGGCTCCCTGAGATATGTAAGCGTGACGTGTCCATCGACGTCGCCTGGATTCTGCAGCAGGTAGAACAGGTCGAACCCGGGGTACGTCGCGCCTTCGGCGAAGTACCACTGCGTGGATGCGCCGGCAAGGCCGTGCTCGGCATGGCTGCCGCGCCCGTCTTCCCATTGCACGAGCCGATCGACGGCGACGAGGGCATCCGATTCCACCACGGTGGAGAATTCGCTGCCGTGCAGGGCGGAGAGCTCCGCCGTGTCGACCGTCACGCGCTGCAACGGGGGCACCTGCCGGGTCGTCCGGACGATGGTCCCGTCGGCGCGCTCGAAGCGCAGCTGTGCAATCGCCGGCGTGCCCGACGGGTTGGCGAGCGCGATGCGCGTCGTCAGCGTGCCGTTGCGTACGCCCTCGGCGAGCAGCCGGACGAAGCGGCCGCGGGGGTGTGTGCCTTCCGCGTGTTCGGTGGCATTCGTGCGGCCGTCCCCGTCCGGGTCGCCGGCGGCGCCGTTGTCTCCGGCAGCGCTCGCGGGATCGAGCCCGAACTCGCGTTCCCAGGCATCCGGGAGTCCGTCGTTGTCGGCATCGACAGGGACAGCGGGCGGCTGCCAGCCGAGTTGCACGACCTCGAAGTCGGTCACGCGCACGGACCGGATTGCGGTGGCGATGCCGCCCATGTACGGCGTCCAGCGCGGGTCGTTGGTGCCAGTGACGTACATGTCCGAGCCGTTGTCGGCGACGATGAGCCCGTAGGTCTTGATGGCCTGCAGGAAGCGCTGGACGTGCGGCGGGTACGTGGAGATGTCGACGCTGGCCTTCAGTCGCAGTCGTGCGCCCATCGGCAGGGCGCCCGGCGTGTTGCCGGCACGATGCGAGGCGGGGAAGACGTACCCGTTCGTGGCGCGCAGGGTGACGCGGAAGGCGTGGCGGATCGGCTCGGCGCCGAACAGCTCGTCGAAGCGCGCGAGCCCCGGCATGATCGCGAGTCCTGCCGCGTCCGCGCTCGTCCAGCCGTCCGGGCGGCGATCACTGCGCGTCAGGTCGAACACGGCACCCGAGTCGGCTTCCCATCGATGCGCGCCCGCGTTCCAGTGCGCCCGATACAGCTCGTAGAGCAGCCGGTTGTCGCGGTCGACGAGGATCAGGTGACGGTCGCCGCTGGCGTCCACCTGCCCCGGCTGTCCGCCTTCCAGGTATCCCGCCGTGGTTCTGGCGGCCTCCGGGATCGGGTAGCCCGCTGGCCTGCCGGGTGCGCCATCGTCGCTCTCGTTGGCGTACGCGGTCCACGTGACGGGCACGAGCGGTTGCGTACCCGGCACGCTGACGTATGGCATGCCCCACATCGCGGTCGGGTCGTCGGGATCGTTGGCAGAGGCGCCCCAGTCCTGGCGCAGGCGCAGGTCGCGGTTGTTGCCAATCCACGCGATGAACGCCGCGCTGTTGCCGTCCACGGGCGCCTGGCTGACGTCGGTATTCCACCAGTTGTCGGCAGGGAACAGCGGCAGCGGCTGCGGCAGCGGACCTGCGGGCTGTGCCAGCGACAGCCGTGGCGTCACGACAGCGGCCAGCAGGGCGAACGTCAGGAGTCGTCGACGACACGGCATCGGGTTCACCAGGCCGGGGGTACCGTACGGAATCGGCCGTTCCGGCCATTGGTGCAGAAGCCGGGCGAGGCCCGGCGGCTACGTACGCAACGTCCGGGTTCGTAGGCGTCGGGCCTTGCCCGACGCGTGGCGTCCACGTCGTCGGACACGTGATTCCAATGCTCACCACGCGACGAGGGCGCGCTCGCGGCGGACGTCGGCGGCCCCGCGCAGCCGCCCCGTCGCGGGATCGACGCCCGCCGCGACGATGCCGGTGGCATAGCCGGCGGGCGGGTAGAGGCGCAGGACGTGGCCGCGCGCCTCCAGATCCCGGCGCACGGTCTCGGGCACGCTCCGTTCCACCTCGAGCACGCCCGGGTCGATCCGGTGATCGCCGAACGAGCTCTGGATCGACAGCGTGTTGAAGCGCGGCGAGTCCACCGCGGCCTGCAGCGGCAAGCCGTAGTCGATGACGTTGAGCAACACCTGCAGGATCTGCTGGTCCTGGCTGTCGCCGCCCGGCGTGCCAATCGCGAGGAACGGCGCGCCATCCCTGGTGACGATCGTCGGCGTCAGCGTCGTGCGGGGCCGTTTGCCGCCCGCGAGCACGTTCGGGCTGTCGGGCTCGAGACGGAACGCCTGCATCCGGTTGCTCATCGGAACGCCGGTGTCACCTGCCACGAACGCCCCGCCGAGCAGCCATCCGGACGAGGGTGTGGCGGAGAAGAGGTTGCCGTCCCTGTCGACCACCTCGATGGCCGTCGTATCCCCCGATTCCCCGACGCGGCCGATCTTCGGCGCTGGCACGAACGGCTGTCCCAGTCGTCCATCTCCGCCTGCCGTCCGTTCCCCTTCGAACGGCGCGGGATCGCCGGGTCGCTGCTCGAGGCTCGCCCGGCGCGGATCGATGAGCGCGCGACGCTCCGCGGCGTATGCCTTCGAGAGGAGGCCCGCGATCGGCACCTTCACGAAGTCGGGGTCGCCGTAGTACCGGTCACGATCCGCGTACGCGAGCTTCATCGCCTCGGTGATCACGTGGATGCTGTCGGCGCTCAGGTGCCCCATCGCCTTCAGGTCGAAACCCTCGAGGAGGTTCAGCGTCTGCAGCAGCACGGGACTCTGGTTCCAGGGGCCCGCCTTGTGCACGGTGAAGCCCCTGTACGTCGTGGTGGCGGGTGCTTCGACCTTGCTGCGGTAGCCGGCGAGGTCTGCCTCGGTCATGACGCCGCCGGCGGCGCGGACGGCGCCGGCAAGGCGTCGGGCGAAGTCGCCGGTGTAGAACGCGTCGCGCGCCCGGGCGAGCGCTTCCTCGCGTGACGCTCCGGCCTTCAGCGCGGTCGTCTCGGCGGCGGCGAGCATGCGCAGGGTGCGCGCGAGGTTCGGTTGCCGGAACGTCTCGCCGGCACGCGTGACGCGACCGTCCGGGTAATAGGTGCGCATCGTGTCGGCATACGGCTCGCTGGCCTTGCGCTCGCTCGAGAGGTAGCGGCTCAGCAACTGGTACATCGGGAAGCCGTCGGCGAGCCCGATCGCCGGTGCGAGGACCTCGGCGAGCGACTTCGTGCCGTACCTGCCGAGCGCCAGCGTCGCCGCGTCCACCACGGCCGGCACCGTGGCGCCGAGCGGGCCATTGCCGGGAATCGCGTCGCGACCGGCGAACAACGCCGGTGTGGCGGCCTGCGGCGCCGTGCCCTGGCCGTTGATCACCACGACGTCCCGCGTCTTCGCGAGATAGATGACCATCGGCGCCTCGCCGCCAAGGCCGAAATGCGAGATCTCGACGACCGCGGCCGCGAAGATCGCGGCGACGCCCGCATCCACGGCGTTGCCGCCCGCGGCAAGCATCTCCGCGCCCGCCTCGACCGTGTACGTGCGGCCCGCGGCCACCACCGCATGCGTACCCGAGAACTCGGGCCGCAGCGCCTGCGCCGCTGCCGGACCTGCCGTCATCAGGACCATCACTGCGATCGATGCTCTCGTCATGTCACCTCGCTGGATCGGCAGCCACCACACCAGTCCTGCGGAATCGCGAAAGGCTGTGTGTCCGGTCGCCGCATCATGCCGCAGAACGTGGGTGGCCCGTACGCGGGGGGCGCGTTCGGGGAGCGCGTGGGGTAAGTACGTTCCTCGAGAGCGTCGATACGGAGGTACGTAGGCCTCCGGCGGTTCCCCGCGCCCGCCGCCCTCGGGGCCGGCGCCCCCACCCCGCACCCGGC
>JAEYZV010000286.1 GCA_023427865.1 Acidobacteriota bacterium | reverse complement strand
TCGCGCGCCGCATCGAGCAGACGAGCGGCGACCAGCTCTCGGTCAACTACGGCACGCTGCACCCTGCCCTGCTGAAGCTGGAACAGGAGGGCAGCATCGCGTCGGAGTGGGGGCAGTCCGAGAACGGCCGGCGCGCGAAGTTCTACAGGCTCACGCGCAGCGGGCGATCGGAGATGGCCCGTGCGTCGCGGGAGTGGGCGCAGACGACGGCGATCATGGCGCGATTCCTCGGCCACGGCGGTTGAAGCGTGAAGCGCCTGCGCGTCGCCTCCCGCCGCCTCGCGGGCCTCGTTGGTCGCGATCGCCACGACGCCGAGTTGCGTGAGGAACTCGAGAGCCTTGCCGCCCTGCAGCTCGACGAGCAGGTGGCGGCGGGCGTCGATCCCGAAGAGGCGCGACGACGCGTGCTCGCGCGTACGGGCAGCGTCACCGCCGTGCAGGAGGCGGTTCGCGAACAGCGCACGCTGGCCTGGCTCGACGGACTCGTGCGGGACGTACGCGTCGGCTTGCGCATGCTGCGCCGCAACCCGCTGTTTGCAGCCACCGCGGTGGTCTCGCTCGCGCTCGGCATCGGCGCGAACGCAGCGATCTTCTCGATCATCGATCACCTGCTGCTGCGCGCGCTGCCGGTCCGCCATGCCGACCGGCTGCTGATGCTCGATGGCGGCTCGTGGACGTATCCCATCTTCGAACAGGTGAGGGCACGCGCCGATCAGTTCGACGGCGCAGGCGCCTGGGCCGACGACGACATGGTCGCGCACCTGAATGGCACGAGCCGGCGGGAGCCCACGCTGTACGTAAGTGGCGGGTTCTTCGAACTGCTCGGCGTCATGCCGGCGCTGGGCCGCACGATCAGCGCTGACGACGATGCGCGCGGGGCCGGCTCTCACGGCCCGGTCGCCGTGATCAGCGATGCGTACTGGGAGCGCGCCTTCGGCCGCGACCCTGGTGTGCTGGGCCGCGCGGTGATCGTGGAGCGCGTCCCGTACACGATCGTCGGCGTCACGCCGCCTGGGTTCTTCGGGCCGGAAGTGGGCCGCTCGTTCAGCATCGCCATCCCGTTCGGCACCGAACCCCTCGTGCGCGGGTCCCGTTCGATTCTCGACGAACGCCGTGCGTGGTGGCTCAACATCCTCGTTCGACGGCGGGCCGATCAGAGCGAGGCACAGGTCGGGGCCGCGCTGCACGCCATGCAGCCAGCCATTCGCGAGGCGACGCAGACGCCGAACCCGGACTACCTGCGCGACCCTCTCGGTGTCGTGAGCGCCGAGCAGGGACGCTCGGTACTGCGCGACCGGTACCGGGATGCGCTGTGGATCCTGATGGGCGCTTCGCTCGTCGTGCTCCTGGTCACGTGCGCGAACGTCGCCAACCTGTTGCTCGCTCGGGCGGATGCGCGGCGCGCCGAGATGGCCCTCCGTGTGGCCATGGGCGGCTCGCGGCGTCGTCTCGTGCAGCAGTTACTCGTCGAGAGCGCCATCCTGGCGACCATTGGCGCTGCAGCGGGTCTCGCGTTCGCGCTGTGGACCGCCCGGCTCATCGTCTCGCAACTCGCCGGCGAGGGCGCGCCAGCGATGCTCGACATCTCGCTCGACTCGCGGGTCGGACTGTTCGCCACTGCCGTCGCCGCGATCGTGACACCGCTCTTCGCGGTGTTGCCGGCGTTGCGTGCGACGCGCCTGGCTCCCGCCGACGCGATGAAGGAGCGAATTCGTACGGTCGTCGGCGACGGTTCGCACAAGCTCGGGCATGTCCTCGTCGTCGGCCAGGTCGGGGCGTCACTCGCGCTCGTGGTGCTCGCCGGGCTGCTCGTCGGCACGTTCGCGAAGCTCGCTTACCGACCGCTCGGCCTCGATAGCGAGCGGGTCGTCGTGGCGGCCATCTCGCTGATTCCCGACAGCGTGCCCGCAGATCAGCACCGCGGCGTGTTCGAACGCCTGCGAAGGGTTGTCGGCTCGGTACCCGGCGTTGCGGCGGCGTCGGCGGCCTTCATCGCGCCCGCGACCGGACCGGGATGGAACTCCGCGATCGTCGACGTGGACGGCACCGATGTTGGCGGCGATGGACGGCAGCGAATGACGTGGTTGAACGCCGTCACCGACGGCTTCTTCGACACCTACGGAATCGAGATGCATGACGGCCGTGACTTCGCGCCGACCGACACGGCAGACGCGCCTGCCGTGATGATCGTGAACGAGACCTTCGTTGGTCGCTTCCTGGGCGGGCGCCCAGCCGTCGGACGCCGGGTGCGGTCCGGGATCCATGGCCGACCCGACACCTACGGCGAGTATCGTGAGATCGTCGGCGTCGTTGCCGATACGGTCTATCGCAGCGATCTCCGTCGCGGCATCGAGCCGACCGCGTTCATCCCGCTTTGGCAGGTCGAGGGGTTCGGTCGCGATTCGATCACGATCGCCGCGCGTTCGCGCTCGGCGGACGCGGCGGCGCTCGTGAACCCCGTGCGGCAGGCCCTGGAGGCTGCAGAGGCGCGCGCGACGACAGACGTCAGCGCCCACCAGGCCTTCGTTCGCAACGCCTTGCGGCAGGAGCGGCTCATCGCCACGGTGGCCGGCCTCTTCGGCGGGCTGGCCCTTCTTCTGGCCGTGGTGGGGCTGTACGGCGTCACTGCCTACACGGTCAGCCGGCGGCGCAGCGAAATCGGTGTCCGCCTCGCGCTGGGCGCGACGCCACCGCAGGTGCTGCGCCTCGTGCTCGGCCGCGTCGCCCTCCTCGTGTCCGCCGGCATCGTCGCCGGCGTCGGGCTGTCGCTGTGGGCCGGTGAAGCAGTGCGTGTCCTGCTGCACGGCCTGGAGCCGAACGACCCGGTCACGCTCGCTGGCGCAGCGCTGGTCCTCCTCCTGACCGGCGGCATCGCGGGTGCCATACCCGCGTGGCGCGCCGCGCGCACCCACCCGGCCGTGGCCCTCCGCGACTAGCGCGTCGGGAGGGTCGCCTGCGTCGGGAGCCCGGTGCAACTCGACCGGTTGCGTGCATATTGAGATCGGGTCGCAGTTGCCGGCGCTAACTTCTTGCAGACAAGCCACTTGCGATCGGCGCCGGGTTGATAACCGACTCAGATAGTCGTATATTGGAACGGTTTGGATACCCGGGATGGGGCTCCTTGAAGCCGACCCACGAGGAACGTCATGAGCACGTCGACAGATACCATCGAACAACTCGCCACGCAGGATTACAAGTACGGGTTCACCTCGCAGGTCGAGGCCGACACGCTGCCTCCCGGCCTCGATGAGCACGTGATCGCCGAGATCTCGCGGCGCAAGGAAGAGCCGGCCTGGATGCTCGAGTGGCGTCTGCGGTCCTACCGCGCCTGGCAGAAGATGCGCTACCCGGAGTGGGCCAACGTCACCTACCCTCCGGTCGATTTCCAGGCCATCAGCTATTACTCGGCGCCGAAGGCCAAGAAACTGCAGAGCCTCGACGAGGTGGACCCCGAGGTCAAGCGCACCTTCGACAAGCTCGGCATTCCCCTCGAGGAGCAGAAGCTGCTCGCCGGCGTCGCCGTGGACGCGGTGTTCGACAGCGTCTCGGTGGCCACCACGTTCAAGGAGAAGCTCGCCGAGCTCGGCATCATCTTCTGCTCGTTCTCGGAAGCGGTTCGCGAGCATCCCGAGCTGGTGCGCAAGTACGTCGGTTCGGTGGTGCCGCACACCGACAACTTCTACGCCGCCCTGAACTCCGCCGTGTTCAGCGACGGCAGCTTCGTGTACGTGCCCAAGGGCGTCCGCTGCCCGATGGAGCTGTCGACGTACTTCCGGATCAACGCCAAGGGGACGGGCCAGTTCGAGCGGACGCTGATCATCGCCGACGAGGGCGCGTACGTGAGCTACCTCGAGGGCTGCACGGCGCCGATGCGCGACGAGCACCAGCTGCACGCGGCTGGCGTCGAGCTCGTGGCCCTCGACGGCGCGACGATCAAGTACTCGACGGTCCAGAACTGGTACCCGGGTGACAAGGACGGCAAGGGCGGCATCTACAACTTCGTCACCAAGCGTGGCAAGGCGATGGCCAACGCCAAGATCACCTGGACGCAGGTGGAGACCGGCTCGGCCATCACCTGGAAGTACCCGAGCTGCATCCTGCAGGGCGACAACTCGGTGGGCGAGTTCTATTCCGTCGCGGTCACCAACAACAAGCAACAGGCCGACACGGGCACCAAGATGGTGCACCTCGGGAAGAACACGAAGAGCACGATCGTGTCCAAGGGCATCTCGGCCGGCAACGGGCAGAACACGTACCGGGGCCTGGTGAAGATCGCCAAGGGCGCGCACGGCTCGCGCAACTACTCGCAGTGCGACTCGCTGCTCATCGGCGATCGCTGCGGGGCGCACACGTTCCCGTACATCGAGGTGAAGAACACGACCTCGACGGTGGAGCACGAGGCGTCGACCTCCAAGATCGGCGAAGACCAGATTTTCTATTGCCGGCAGCGGGGTCTCTCCACCGAGGACGCGGTGAACATCATCGTCAATGGCTTCTGCAAGGAAGTCTTCCGCGAGCTCCCGATGGAGTTCGCCGTCGAGGCGCAGAAGCTGCTGGGGATCAGCCTCGAGGGCAGCGTCGGCTAGAGCCCACGCACCGCGACGGCCTTCGTCGGTCGGCCTTCGGCCGCCGAGCAGGCAAACAGGACTCCCCGCACCCGAGGCGACACCGACGTGCGGTGATTTACCGAGGGCCGACGGCCGAATGCCGATGGCCGACCAGTGACAACGACCATGCTGCAGATAACGAACCTTCAAGCGCGCATCGAAGACAAGGACATCCTCAAGGGCGTGAGCCTCACGGTGAATGCCGGCGAGGTGCACGCCATCATGGGCCCCAACGGCTCGGGCAAGAGCACGCTCGCGAGCGTGATCGCCGGGCGTGACCAGTACGAGGTCACCGGCGGCGAGGTGCTCTACGAGGGCAAGGACCTCCTCGAGATGGACCCCGAGGAGCGCGCTCGCGAAGGCGTCTTCCTCGCGTTCCAGTACCCGGTCGAGATTCCCGGCGTGAACAACGGCTACTTCCTGAAAGCCGCGCTCAACGCCATCCGCCAGCATCGCGGCGAACGCGAGCTCGACGCCATGGAGTTCGCGCGTCTGATGAAGGAGAAGCTGAAGCTGCTGCAGATGGATCCGACCTTCCTGCAGCGCTCGGTCAACGAAGGGTTCTCGGGCGGCGAGAAGAAGCGCAACGAGATCTTCCACATGGCCATGCTCGAGCCGAAGCTGTGCGTGCTCGACGAGACGGACTCCGGCCTCGACATCGACGCCCTGAAGGTGGTCGCCGATGGCGTGAACGCGCTGCGTAGCCCCGAGCGCGCGGTCGTGATCGTCACGCACTACCAGCGGCTGCTGAACTACATCGTGCCCGACTTCGTGCACGTGCTGTCGGAAGGCCGCATCGTGAAGAGCGGCGGCAAGGAACTGGCACTCGAGCTCGAGGCGAAGGGCTACAGCTGGATCGAGCCCTCCACCGTCGGCGCGTAGGCGAGGCACGCTGAAGGCCGCAAGCCTTATCGACGATTCTGACGGCCCGTTCGCGTAACGGGCCCCACACGATATATGTCACCGACTGCTGCTCAGGAATCACTGCTCACCGGGTTCGACGAGTTCATCGGCGCGCGCGCGTCAGAGCCGGCGTGGCTCCGCTCGCACCGCGCCCGGGCCGCCGCGCGGTTCCGCGAGGAAGGACTGCCGACGACGCGACACGAGGAGTGGCGCTTCACCCCGGTGGACGACATTGCCGACGTCCCCGCCCAGCCGATCGCCGGCGTGACGGCCGATGCGGCTGCCGTCGACGGCTTCCTGTTCCCCGAGTTCGACGGTCCGCAACTCGTGTTCGTGAACGGCCGCTACGCCCCGCAGCTGTCGCAGATGCGGCCGTTGCCGGACGGCGTGCGCGTCGCGTCGATCGCGGAGATGCTCGACAGCGACCCCGCTCTCGTGGAGCGGCACCTCGGCACGGCGATCCGCTTTCGACAGCACGGCTTCACGGCGCTCAACGATGCCTGGTTCACCGATGGCCTGGCAGTCATCGTCGATGCCGGCGTCGTCGTCGAGGCGCCGATTCACGTCCTGTACTTCTCGGCGGGCAGCGGCGCCTCGTATGCCCGCACGCTCGTCGTCGCCGGTGCCAACAGCCAGCTCTCGATCGTGGAGAGCTATGCCGGCACCGACACGGGGTACGTGACCAACGACATCACGGAAGTGATATCGGCCGAGGGCGCGCACGTGGATCACTACAAGGTGAACCGCGAGAGCGTACAGGCGTACCACGTGTCGAGCACGCACCTGCACCTGGCGCGCGCCTCGCAGTTCTTCACGCACAACATCTCGCTCGGCGGCCTGCTGACCCGCAACGACGTCAACGCGACGCTGGACGGCGAGGGCATCGACTGCACGGTGAACGGCCTCTACCTGGCCGATGGCGACCGCCTGGTGGACAACCACACGGCGATCGACCACGCCAAGCCGCATTGCCACAGCTACGAGATCTACAAGGGCGTGCTCGACGGCCGCAGCCGCGGCGTGTTCAACGGCAAGATCTACGTGCGGGAGGACGCGCAGAAGACCGACGCGAAGCAGAGCAACCAGGTGCTGCTGCTCTCCGACGATGCCACCATCGACACCAAGCCGCAGCTCGAGATCTTCGCCGACGACGTCAAGTGCACGCACGGGGCAACGGTCGGCCAGTTGAGCGACGAGCAGCTGTTCTACCTGCGCGCCCGCGGCATCGGCAAGGAGGACGCGCGGGCGTTGCTGATCCACGCATTCGCCGAGGACATCGTCGAGCGGATCCGGATCGATGGTGTCCGCCACGCGCTCGAGGAGGTACTCCTCGCTCGCCTTCCGATCCGGGAGTAGAGGTAGGGCCCGCGAGTAAGGTAGGGCCGGCTGTCCCAGCCGGCCGTCTGCACGGTCCAGGGAGGCCGTCTGCACCGACAATGTTCGACGCCGCCGCCGTCCGCCGTGAGTTCCCCATCCTGGACCAGCAGGTCCACGGCAAGCCTCTCGTCTATCTCGACAACGCCAACACGACGCAGAAGCCGCTCTCGGTGATCGAGGCGCTCGACCGCTACTACCGGGCCGACAACGCCAACATCCACCGCGCCACGCACCTGCTCAGCGAGCGCGCGACGCGGGCCTACGAGGGCGCACGAGAGAAGGTGGCGGGCTTCTTCAACGCACGCGAGCAGGCCGAGATCGTCTTCACGCGCGGCTGCACCGAGGCCATCAACCTGGTGGCCTACAGCTTCGCGCGTCCAAGGCTGAAGGCGGGCGACGAGATCGTCGTCACGCACATGGAGCACCACTCCAACATCGTGCCGTGGCAGCTCGTGACGCAACAGACGGGGGCCGTCCTGCGCGTCGTGCCGATGGACGAGAAGGGCGTGCTCGACATGGCGGCATACGAGCGGCTGCTCGGCCCGCGCACCGCACTCGTCTCGGTCATCCACGTGTCGAACGCGCTCGGCACCGTGAACCCGGTCGAGGAGATCATCGCGCTGGCCAGGTCGCGCGGCGTGCCCGTCCTGCTCGACGGCGCGCAGGCCGCGCCGCACATGCCGGTGGACGTGCAGGCGCTCGACTGCGACTTCTATGCGTGCTCGGCGCACAAGATGTACGGTCCGACGGGCATCGGGGCACTGTACGGGCGCCGCGCACTGCTCGAGTCGATGCCTCCATGGATGGGGGGCGGCGACATGATCGCCTCGGTGACCTTCGAACACACCGAGTACAACGAGGTGCCGTACAAGTTCGAGGCCGGCACGCCGAACATCGCCGGGGTGATCGGGTTCGGCGCCGCCGTCGACTTCCTGTCGCGTTTCGACCTGGACGAGGTGGCCGCACACGAGAACGCCCTGCTCGAGCACGCGACGGAGGAACTGCGCGCGATCGATGGCGTGCGGCTGGTCGGGCAGGCGCCGCGCCGCGCCGGGGTCGTCTCGTTCCTGGTGGGCGACGTCCACCCGCACGACATCGGGACGTTCCTGGATCAGGACGGCGTGGCGGTGCGCACCGGCCAGCATTGTGCGCAGCCCGTCATGGACTACTACGGGATCACGTCCACCGTTCGCGCGTCCTTCGGGCTGTACAACACGCGTGAGGACGTGGATGCGCTCGTCGCCAGCGTACGGCGGGTGCAGGAGTTCTTCTCGTGATGGACCTTCGCGACCTCTACCAGGAAGTCATCCTCGACCACAACAAGCGGCCGCGCAACTTCGGCGTGCTCGACGATGCCTCGCAGGCATCGGGTCACAACCCGATGTGCGGCGATCGCGTCAGCGTCTACGTACGCATGGAGGCCGGCCGCGTGGCCGAGGCGCGCTTTGTCGGCAACGGCTGCGCCATCAGCAAGGCGTCCGCCTCGATGATGACCGAGGCGGTCACCGGCCGCACGCCCGAGGAAGTGCACGAGATGTTCTCGAGCTTCCACGAGATGGTCACCGGCAGGACCGGACCCGACGACGAGAAGGTCGGCAAACTGGTGGTGCTGTCGGGCGTGAAGGAGTTCCCATCGCGCGTGAAGTGCGCCATGCTGGCCTGGCACGCGCTGCAGGCCGCCATCGATGGCGCCAGCGGGACGGTGACGACGGAGTAATTGCGGAATTGCAGAATTCCAGAATGTCGTCACCATCGCCAACCTTCGAGGCGATCCTGAAGTCCGTGCAATTCTGAAATTCTGCAATCGTGAAATTGCCGAGGCCCATCCATGTTCTCTTTGTTCTCGAAGTCCAAGCCGGCAGACACCACGACGACGCCTGCCGCGCCGTCAGCGACCGCGGGCGAGACCGCGCCGGCGACGCCTGCCCCTGAGAACCCACTCGCGTCGATGGACGTGGAAGCGCCCGACGTGCCGCAGCAGTCGCAGTCGGCAGGCTACGGCCTCGATGTCGGTGCGCTGCTCGAGCCGCCGCCGGCCCCGGCGGCAACCTCACAGGTCGGCACAAGGGACGAGGCGAAGACCGCCGAACTGACGCCGAGGATCGTCGAGGCCATCAGCACGGTGTACGACCCCGAGATTCCGGTGAACATCTACGAGCTCGGTCTCATCTACAAGATCGAGGTGGATGCAGAGGCCAACGTCCGTATCGACATGACACTGACCTCCCCTGCGTGTCCTTCGGCCCAGCAGTTGCCGAGCGAAGTACGTTACAAGGTGAAGGCGGTCGAGGGCGTGAAGGACGCGTTCGTCGAGGTCGTGTGGGAACCGGCGTGGACCAAGGACCTCATGTCCGAGGACGCCAAGTTCTCGCTCGGCATCTTCTGAGAGATGCCCCTCATCGGGGCCGCGGCTCGGGAGCGGGGACGCGGGGTTGTTCCCCGCCGCCATCCAGACACAGCAGTGTCCTGACGACCGGACGCACGCTCTCGAGCGTGGCGTCCAGTTCCATCTCCGGATGACGCAGCGCCCGCAGCGTCAACCCTTCGAACAGGGCCGCCAGCGTGTCGGCGCGTGCCGCCAGTTCGGCTTCGGGAAGGGCCGAAAGCGCCTCCCGACTGCGCAGGATGTCGAGGTAACGCGCACGGCTGACGACGTCGGCCGCGCGGACCTTCACCGCCACACGAGGGCTTCGTGACGCTTCGGCAAGGACCTCCAGGCGGAGCAGCGTGCGCTTGCGACTGCAGCTCTGCGACAGCCCTTCACGCACCGCGGCAATCAGCGCGTCGGCCACGTCCTCCGTGTCCGAGATCCGGTCGAGCACCGCGAGAGAACGATCGAGATCGCGATCGACGATCGCCTCGATGATGGCTTCCTTGTTCTCGAAGTAGTGGTAGATGTGCCCGACGCTCATGCCCGCCTCTCGGGCGAGCTCGACCATGCTCGCACCGTGGAAGCCGCGAGCGTTGAAGCAGGTGGCGGCCGCCCCGAGAATCTGGTTGCGGCGGCTCGTGGCGCGCGCGTCGCCACGCGGAGCCTCGCGGTCTGCCGCGACTGCCTGCGGCCGGTTGTCGTTCACGTTCGTTTCGACTCCTTCTGGGGCCAGGCTGGGACAGCCGGCCCTACCGTCTTGGTCCTCGGCCGTACCGTCCTTGTCCTCGGACAGGCTGGGACACCGGCCCTACCGTCCTTGTCCTCGGACCGGCTGGGACAGCCGGCCTTGGCGACGCACTGCGGCGTTGCAGATAGACCGAGCGTAGCATAGAATGAACGTTCGTTCTACGGCTCACGTCAAACACACTTACATGTCTCGCCTGCCCCTCATTGCCTTCCTCCTGCTCGCGGCCGGAGGCGCCGCCGCGTGCGATCGCCCCGCTGCGTCGACCGCTCCGCCCGCGCCGCCACCCCCCGAGGTCGCCGTCGTCACGGTCAGCCCGCAGGAGGTCACCCTGAAGACGGAACTGCCCGGACGGACCGCGCCGTACGGCATCGCGGAGGTGCGACCGCAGGTGAACGGCATCATCCAGAAGCGGTTGTTCCGTGAAGGCAGCGACGTCCGCGCCGGCGCGGCGCTGTACCAGATCGACTCGGCGCCCTATCGCGCCACCCTCGACAGCGCGCGCGCGGCGCTCGCCCGGTCGGAAGCCAACCTGGTGGCGGCCCGCCTGCTCGCCGAGCGATACAAGGGCCTGGTGGCGATCAACGCGGTGAGCCAGCAGGACTACGACAACGCCGTTGCCGCACAGAAACAGGCCGAGGCGGCCATCGCCGCCGACAAGGCCGCGATCACGGCCGCGCAGATCAACGTCGGCTACACCACGCTGTCGTCGCCGATCAGCGGCCGCATCGGTCGCTCCGCGGTCACACCGGGCGCGCTCGTGACCGCCAACCAGGCCGCGCCGCTCGCCACCGTGCAGCAACTCGATCCCATCTACGTCGACGTCACGCAGTCGAGCGCGGAACTGCTCCGCCTGCGCCGCAACCTCGCCGAAGGGCGTCTGAAGTCCGACAAGGGCCAGGCCGTGGTGCGGCTCCTGCTCGAGGACGGCACTCCGTACGCGCTGCCGGGACGCCTGCAGTCCTCCGAAGCGACCGTCGACGAGAACACGGGGGCCGTGACGCTGCGGGCGGTGTTCCCCAATCCGAAGCACGAACTGCTGCCGGGCATGTACGTGCGTGCCGTGCTCGAGGAAGGCACCGTGCAGGATGCGCTCCTGGTGCCACAGCGGGGCGTGGCCCGCGATCCGAAGGGCAACGCCACCGCGCTGGTCGTCAAGAGCGACAACACGGTCGAGATGCGGCCGATTACGGCGCCGCGCGCCATCGGCGACGCGTGGCTGGTCACCGACGGTCTTGCCGACGGCGATCGCGTGATCGTCGAGGGCGTGCAGAAGGTGCGGCCCGGGGCCACGGTCAAGCCCGTGGCGGTGCAGTAGGAGCTACGTCATGGCACGCTTCTTCATCGATCGGCCCATCTTCGCGTGGGTCATCGC
>JAEYZV010000211.1 GCA_023427865.1 Acidobacteriota bacterium | reverse complement strand
CCGTTGGACGCACTGTCGAACTCGAGGACGTCAAGGTGGCCCGTGTCGTCCCTGGCCGGGGCTTCATCGTCTCATCCGGGTCGCACGAGGTGTTCGTCCGCCCCTCCGACGGGCGGATGGATGAAGTGACGTCCGGCCAGACCGTCTCGCTCGACGGCTTCGTCCTGGCGCTGCCTCCCGGCGCTGGCGACGAGGTTCTCGGCGAGAGGAGCAGCGACGACGCGCAGGTCTATGTCTACGCGACAGAGATCGGCTGACTCGCTCCTTGATCAGCCACTCGGCTGATCGCCAGTCGCGACCGTCGATGCCGGGGTGCGTCCCGGTATCGACACTTCGTCAGATCGACGATTTATCGCGATTATCCCACCGCCGCAGCGCTACGAGCATCGGAACCTCGCGAATTTGCCTGAGGTCGTGGTTGTCACGCTTCTTGATGTCGAGATCGGCATCAACCCACGGCGGCCGGGCAGCATCGCTAGCAGCCATGGCTGCCGACGACTGGAGGAAGTCATGACATCACGCCACGGAGCAGCCGGCGCGGTCGCGTCGACGCTCTCGATTTGCTTCGCCCTGCTCCTGACACCCGCGACGCTCTCGGCCGACGACTGGAAGTCCCAGGCCGCCTCACGGACGCTGCTCGCGCAGATGGAGGCGCGCCAGGCCGACGCCATCGCCGTCCGGGATCCCCAGGACCCGAACCGCTTCATCGCCGCGTTGCGCCTTCCCGGCCAGTTGCTCGTCGTCAGTGCCGCACATCCATCGGCCGATCTCGTCGCGTCACGGCTGGAGCGCGGTGAGTACCGCGACGTCTACATGGACCTGCAGGCCACACCCGACCAGGACTCGAAGTTCTTCGTGCAGGACCTGAACGCCGATGGCATCGCGCTCGAGGGACGAGGGCAGGCCTTCGACATCGTCTACGACGGCCGCGACAGCCTGTCGTGCAACGGTGAGTGGAAGGCGGCAAAGATGAAGGAGAACGAGTACCGCCAGCGGGTGGTCGAGGCCGACGAGCGCTACGCGCGCATGTTGTCCGTACTCGCCGGGCAGGCCGGTCCGCCGGAGTCGAGCCGGTGACCGAGGCGCGGCGTCACTGGCTGGGCAGTGGCCGAACGGGGTTGCTACACTGCGGAGACGGCCCCCCCGAGGCGCGCTGGATGATCACGTACGCGCTCGAAGGCGCAACCGGTCGGCTCGACGAACTCGGCGCTGCCGAGCGCGCCGTGTTCACGGCGCTGTGTCAGCTGACGCAGCCGCTCGACGTGCGCCAGCGCTGCACGGCGACGCTCACCGCCGTACGCACCCTCTTCGACGCCACGGCCTCGTTCATCCTGCTTCACGACGAACGGCAGCAGCAGCTCGAGATGTGCGTGTACCAGGGCGCGGGCGCCGATTGCTACGCGGGGCTGACGGTGCCCGATACGGAAGGGCTCGTCGGGCGCGCGCTGTCGCGCCGCGAGGTCGTGTACGTCCCGGTCGTGACCGGCGAGTCGGGCTGGTACGACGCCGACCGCATGCACAGGTCGGGCCTCCGCAGCATCCTGCTGGTGCCGCTGATCTACGACAGACGGCCGATCGGCATCCTCGCGCTCGACTCGCCACGCTTCAGCGAGCGACGGCCGCCGGACGGCGCCGACCTGGCGCGACTCGAGGCGCTCGCCGCGCTTGCGGCAATCACCATCGAGAACGCGCGCCTGTACGAGGTGAGCGAGCGTGACCGCGAGGAACTGCGCGAGGCGCTCGAGCAGCGTCGGCAGCTGGCCGAGGCCGTGACCGCGCTGCGACGCGGCAGCCGAGCGGAGAGCCGCCACGCGCTCATCGGGTCGAGCCCGCCGCTCGAACGCGTCCGCGCCGAGATCGACATCGTCGCGCGCGCCGATTCGTCGGTGCTGCTCTCGGGTGAGACCGGCACCGGCAAGGAACTCGTGGCCAGGGCCATCCATGAGGCGAGCTCGCGGCGCGACCGGCCGTTCATTCCCGTCAACTGTGCGGCGCTGCCGGAGGCGCTCGTCGAGAGCGAACTGTTCGGACACGAGCGCGGGGCGTTCACGGGTGCCGTGCAGGCGCGGCCGGGCAAGTTCGAACTCGCGCACCGGGGCACGCTGTTCCTCGACGAGGTCGGCGACCTGCCGCCCGAGGCGCAGGCCAAGTTGCTGCGCGTGCTGCAGGACGGCACGCTCGAGCGTGTGGGCAGCACGAGGCAGGTGACCGTGGACGTGCGGATCATCGCTGCCACGAACGTCGATCTGGCGGACGCCATGGCGCGCGGCGCGTTCCGGCCCGACCTGTACTACCGCCTCAGCGTGTTCCCGATGCACATGCCGCCGCTGCGGGATCGCCGGAGCGACATCCCGGTGCTGGCGATGTACTTCGCGACGCGATGCGCCGAACAGGTGCGCAAGAAGATCGAAGGCTTCGCGCCCGCGGCACTGGACCGGCTGCAGGCTTTCGACTGGCCGGGCAACGTCCGCGAACTGCAGAACGTGATCGAGCGGGCGGTGCTGCTGACCAACGGATCGGTGATCCGTTCGGAGGCGATCGGCCTGTCGCCGGCGTCGGCGCGGTCGGTACGCCGCGCTACGGTCGCGACCCGTGCCGCGACCGCCGCAGCCGCCGTCCCTTCGCCAACGGGCATGCCGACGCTGGCCGACGCCGAGCGCAACACGATCCTGCGCGCACTCGAGACGAGCGGCTGGCGTGTGAGCGGCGCCAACGGCGCTGCGCGCGCCCTCGGGCTGAAGCCGACCACCCTGCATTCGAAGATGAAGCGCCTCGGCATCAGACGCCCGCGCTGGACCGCGACCGAACAGCACCCGTGACGGGGCCCTTCGGATACGTAGCCGTCGGCCCCGCAACGAAGGGCGGCAGTGCCCGTCAGATACGTAGCCGTCGGGCCCTGCCCCACGACGGGCCGCACTTCCCCCTCGGATACGTAGCCGTCGGGCCCTGCCCGACGGACACGCACGCCGGCGCGCGC
>JAEYZV010000188.1 GCA_023427865.1 Acidobacteriota bacterium | reverse complement strand
CTGCTGCTGTCGGCGCTGGCCCGACGGGACCGCGCCGTCGCCGCCCGGGCACGGCGCACGGCCGAGTGGGCGCGGCTGCTCGCGGAGCGTTGCGGCAACGACGTCCTGGCGCAGGAGGCACACGACGTGGCGCTCTTGGCCGACATCGGCCAACTCGCGCTCGGGCCGAGAGACCCGGGCGATCCCTGGCGCGAATGGCAATGCCGGCGCGCCGCACACGACCTGCTGCAGACGGTGCCGACGCTGGCGCCACTCGCGTCCCCGGTGTTGTCGATCGCCGAGCGATTCGACGGCGATGGTCTGCCGTTCGGGCTGCAGGGCACCGAGATTCCGCTCGCTGCCCGCATCGTGCGGCTGGTGCGGGACTTCGACCTGGCAAGCCACGGCTGGTGGCCCGGGCAGCCGACCGCCAACAGCGCCCGCGCCTGCATGGAGCTGGTCGCGCTGGCCGGCAAGACCGTCGATCCGGCCCTGGTCCACACATGGCTTCGCCTGCTCGACCGCGAAGTCGCCGCCCACGTGGCCTAGGAGAGGTCGCCGCTCATGCTTCTCATCGTCGGTGCGCTCATCGTGTTCGGTTCGGTAGCCGGAGGCTACCTGATGCACGGTGGCTCCCTGCTCGCACTGAACCAGCCGTCCGAGTACGTGATCATCGGCGGGGCCGCCATCGGCTCGCTGCTGATCGCCACACCGCTGTCGCTCCTCAAGCAACTGCTGGGGCAGATGGGCAGCTTCTTCAAGTCGCCTCCGAACAAGGACGTGTACCTGGACCTGCTGGCGCTGCAGTACCAGCTGTATCGCCTCACGCAGCAGTCGGGCGTGATGGCCCTCGAGGCGCATGTCGAGGAGCCGGACAAGAGCAGCATCTTCGGCAAGTTCCCGACCTTCCTCGCCAACCACCATGCGGTGGACTTCCTCACCGACTCGGTGCGCGTGATCATCCTCGGCGGCGTGACCCCGCACGATCTCGAAGCGCTGATGGAGGAGGACATCGACGTCCACCACCACGAGAAGCTCAAGCCGGCGCAGACCCTCGGCAGGGTCGCCGACGCGCTGCCAGGGTTGGGCATCGTCGCCGCAGTGCTCGGCGTCGTGATCACGATGCAGTCGATCGGCGGACCGCCCGAGGAGATCGGCCACAAGGTGGCGGCCGCGCTCGTCGGCACCTTCCTCGGCATCCTCGCCTCGTACGGGTTCGTGCAGCCGATGGCGACGAGCATGGAACACATGGTGGAGGCCGAAGGCCGGTACCTCGTGTGCATCAAGGCGGGGCTGCTCGCCGTGTACAAGGGCTTCCCGCCGGCGATCGCCGTGGAGTTCGCGCGCCGGACGCTGCCCGAGGACGTGCGGCCGACGTTCACCGAAACCGAGCAGGCGTGCAAGGGCCAGAAGGCCGACATGGCCGCCGCGGCCTAGCAGGACGTCACCATGTCGGCCCAGCACCAGCCGGTCATCATGGTCAAGAAGAAGAAGGGCGGCCACGGTGGCCACCACGGCGGCGCCTGGAAGGTCGCCTACGCGGACTTCGTGACGGCGATGATGGCCTTCTTCCTCGTGATGTGGCTGGTCAACCAGAGCCAGGACGTCAAGGACGCGGTGGCCGGCTATTTCAAGGACCCCGGCATCTTCGAGCACGAGGGCGGACGCTCACCGATCGCGTCGGGTGCGGGCGTTGTCGGCCAGGGCACGTCGAACCCGGCGACCGACGTGGCTGCGGCGACCGCTGTGCTCGAACGTGCCGCCGAGCGCATCAAGGAGCAGCTCAAGTTGATCCCCGGCTTCAAGAATCTCGAGGACCTCATCGAGGTGAAGGTGACGGCCGAGGGCCTGCGCATCGAGTTGCAGGAAGGCGGTCGGGACACCTTCTTCGACTCCGGCAGCGCGCGCGTGAAGGTCGAGACGCAGGAAGTGCTGCGGGTGATTGCCAGGGAACTGGCTCAGCTGCCGCAGTCGATCGCGATCGAGGGCCACACCGACGCAGCGCCGTTTGGCAGGGACCACGCGTACACCAACTGGGAACTGTCGGCCGATCGCGCCAACGCGGCGCGACGTATCATGGAAAGCGCCGGCCTGCCGGAGACGCACGTGAAGGCGATCCGCGGGTTCGCCGACACGATTCTCCGGACGCCTGGTGAACCGTTCAACTCCAGGAACCGCCGCGTCTCGATCGTCGTGCAGAATGCGGCCCTCGGCGAGGCGCAATGAAGGCCCTCATCGTCGATGACGAACCCACGGCACGGCTGCTCCTGAGCCGCATCCTGCAGCGCGAGTTCGGCTGCGACGTCGCCGAAGCGACCAACGGCATCGAGGCACTCGACCGCCTGGCGCGCGAGCCGGTCGACTTCGTGGTGATCGACGTGATGATGCCGCTGATGGACGGGCTCGAGACGCTCGAGGCCATCCGGGCGACGCCGGCACTCAAGCACCTTCCGGTGATGGTGCTGTCTGCCGTCAGGGACGAGGCCCAGGTGCGGCGTCTCGTGGCGCTCGGCGTCAGTGCGTATCTCACAAAGCCGCTGCGCGCCCTCGATGCCACGGAGCGCTTCCGCCGATTCCTGGCCAACCTCGGCACGGGTGCGCCGGACCAGCCGCAGGCGCCACGCCGGACGCTCGTGGGCCTGCCACTCAACTCCACGATCCTCGTTGTCGACGGCGATACCCAGTTCCGGGCGTTCGTGCGCGACACGCTGGGCGACCGCTACACGGTCGTCGAGGCGGAAGGCGGGGCGCAGGGCTTGCGCGCCTGCCTGGCGTCGCGACCGGCGGCCGTGCTGCTCGGCCTGCAGCTGGGGGCCGTGCCACCGGCCATGTTCCTCCGGAAGCTGCGCAGCCTGCCGCACCTCGCGCAGGTGCCGGTGGTGGTGGTCGGCACACGCTGCCCCAGTGTGCCGCTCGCGTACGCCGACGCCTTGATACAGCGGACGCTCGTCGCCGAGACGTTCCTTGCCCAGTTCTACGCGCTCATCGAGGGTCGCAGCGTCGAGGAGTGCGCGCTCGCGACACGCCCGAAGTTACGATCGCACATGGTCGCGGCCATCGAGCAGGTGTTCGGGCTGATGCTCGGCATCGAGGTCGCCACCGAGCCTGCCGAAGCGGCGACGACGCCGTCGGGTTCCGATCTCACGCGCGTGGTGATCGGGCTCCCACACGAGGAGGCCGACGTCGAGTTCGGCATCGTCACTGCGCCAGAGATGAGCGATCGCATGGCCGCGCTCGTCCGCCGCGGGCCGGTGGCCGGCGGCGGCGATCAGGTGACCTCCGCGCTCCAGGAGATGGCGCGGATGATCGGCAGCCGCCTGCAGAACGCATTGCGTGCCGACGGCGACCAGGTCACGCTCCAGCAGGCCACGGTCGAGCGCGTGCGCGCCGAAGCGCTCGTTCCCGGCGGCTGGGTCGCCGTGTCCGTCAAGAGCGCCGCGGGCGACTTGCGCTTCACCGGCGTCCTGCGTTCGGTGTCGCGTCCCGAGGCGACGATGCCGCGGATGTCGGCGGTGGCGCAGGCGTGAGCGGGCCTGCCGTCCACGCACGGTTGAAGGCGGCCCGGAATGCTGCCGATTTGCCTTGTGCGTCCCTGTGGCACAGGTGCTGACACAGGCCCGAACGATGGACACGTCGATGCCCCCAGCCGTGGACCCAGAGGTACTCGAGATGCTCGCCTCGCTGCAGGAACCGGGCGAGCCGGATCTCATCGTCGAACTCGTCTCGCTGTTCCTGCGCGACACGCCCGAGCGCTTGCGTGGCCTGGTCGATCGCCCGCTCGAGCCCTCGCACGCCGCCCGTGTCGCGCACGCCGTGAAGGGAAGCGCCGGCAACCTGGGGGCCTCGCGCCTGCAGGACCTGGCGAGCCGGCTCGAACGGGCCGGGCATGACGGGCAATCGGCCGACACGCTCGCCGGACTCGCAGAGGACGTGTGCGCCGAGTACGCGCGAGTCGAGCACCACCTCCGCGGCGTGCTCGCCGATCGCGGCGGCGCCGACGCCTCGCTGCATCTCGCCTGATCCTCTCCCATCCGGCTGTCCCCATCCGCGCCGAGGTGTCCTCGGGGAGCGCATCCCCACGTGTCGATGGCGTCGATGGGCACATCCACACCCGCGCCCGCACGCCACCGGCGCTGTCCATGCCTGCTGTCGTTCCCTCGCTCAAGATCCGGCTCTGGTGTGCCGATCACCTGTCAGCCACAAGGGGCGCTACACCGGCCCCCATGCGGCCCGCACGGGGCGGGTCGTCACCACGAGGCAACACCGAGGCATCCATGCGCAACTTCACGAAGGCTTTCTTCCTCACCTCGACCATCGCCGTTCTTGGACTGATATCGCCGGTCGACGCCCAGGTGCGTGGGCTGGGTCGGATCAACGGCGTCGTGCTCGACGCCAGCGGCGCTCCGGTCGCCGACGTGACCATCGAGACGAAGACGCTGGACGGCGCCGAGATCAAGGCGACCAGCGGCGCCGACGGCAAATGGGTCGTCGCCGGGCTGGGGAAGGGCCAGTGGGACGTGAACTTCGCCAAGGATGGATTCACCCGCGTGCGGGCGAAGGTGACCATCGAGACCGAGCTGTCGCGCACCGAGCCCATCAAGATCACCCTCAAGAAGGCATAGGTCCGTCCACGTCGCATCCCTCCGCGACGTTACGGACATGGAGGTCCGCAGACCGTGACGATCAGTCGCAAGCTCCTTTCCGGATTCGCGGCCCTGGTGGCCATCATGCTGGTGCTCGGCGTCAACAGCGTGTTGCGGGTCCGCGCCACCAACATGCAACTCGAACGCGTCGCCGATCGCGCGACTCGCGAAATCGAGGCGAGTGGCACGGTGCGATTCCTCGTGGCCGACATGCAGGCGGTCCTGCGCCAGTCGGTCATCGCCGCCGCCAAGGGCGACACGGCTGGTGCGCGCAGCGCCATCGCCGCGGCGCGCTCCAGCCAGACA
>JAEYZV010000144.1 GCA_023427865.1 Acidobacteriota bacterium | reverse complement strand
ATACTGAGATGTTGGTGCCCTTCGCGATCACCGCAGATCCGCTCGACATCGCAGGCGTACTGGCGCTCGCGCAGGCCGCCCACGCCGCGCAAGGCGAGCGCGACGACGTCGAGGGGCCGGGGGCGGTGCTCCTGTTCGTCGGCGTGGTCAGGGGACGCCATCAGGGACAGGACGTGCGCGGGCTCACCTACGAGGCGTACGAACCACTCGCGGTGGCCTCCTTCGAGCGCATCGCCCGTGAGGCAGCGGAACGGATACCGGGTGTGGTGCTCGCAATCCACCACCGCATCGGTGCCCTCGCCATCGGCGACCCGTCGATCGTGATCGCCACGGTGGCCGCCCATCGGGCCGAAGCGTACGCGGCGTCGCGCTTCGCCATCGAGCGGGTGAAGCAGATCTCGCCGGTCTGGAAACGCGAGCTCCTCGTGAACGGCGCGTCGTGGGTCGAAGGCGCGACGGTCGATCCGGATGACCCGGCGCCGCTGGCCGCCGCCTGGAGTCGGGCATGCCAGTGACGGTGCGCCTGTTCGCGCGGCTCCGCGAGATTGCGGGCACCGACGAGTTGTCGCGCCCCGTCGAGGCGCCCGCAACGGTTGCCGACGTCTGGTCGGGGCTCATCGCCCAGTGGCCCGGCCTCGAACCTTACGCGGCAAGCCTCTCGTGCGCGGTCAATGCGCAGTACGCACGCATGACGACGCCCGTGCGCGATGGAGACGAAGTGGCGTTCCTGCCACCGGTGAGTGGCGGATGAATCGCCACCGGTAGCCTGCAGCCTGCAGCCTGCAGCCTACCTGCCCCCGTTCGGACAGGCTGCAGGCCGTCGGCTCTGTAGGCTCACATGCTCGACAAGCTCGCGTCCGTCGAGGCGCAATACAACTACCTGATGGGGCTCATCGCCGACCCGGCGGTGCAGGCCGACCCGCAGGCGTACCGGACGCACACCAAGACCCTGTCGGACCTGCAGGAGCTCGTGGACGCGTACCGGTCGCTCAAGGCGCTCGAGGAGCAACTCGCCCAGGCACGCGAGCTGGCATCGGCGGGGGATCCGGACATGGCGGCGCTTGCGCGCGAGGAGCTTGCCGATCTCGAGCCGCGTCACGAGAAGCTGCTCGAGCACGCGAAGTTCCTGCTCGTCCCGAAGGACCCCAACGACGCCAAGAACGTCGTGCTAGAAGTGCGCGCCGGCACCGGCGGCGAGGAGGCCGCGCTGTTTGCGGCGGAGCTGTTCCGCATGTACGCGCGGTACGCCGAGCGCCAGGGCTGGAAGTTCGAAGTGATGTCCACGAGCGACGCCGATGCAGGCGGACTCAAGGAAGGCATCGCGACGATCGAAGGCCGGCAGGTGTACAGCCACCTCAAATACGAGAGCGGCGTGCACCGCGTGCAGCGCGTCCCGGCCACCGAAGCCAGCGGCCGCATCCACACGTCCACGGCCACCGTTGCGGTGCTGCCCGAGGCCGAGGACGTGGATATCCAGATCAACGACAAGGACCTGCGCATCGACACGTTCTGTTCGAGCGGCCCCGGCGGCCAGTCGGTGAACACGACCTACTCGGCCGTCCGGATCACGCACATCCCGACCGGCGTCGTGGTGTCGCAGCAGGACGAGAAGTCGCAGATCAAGAACAAGGCGAAGGCGATGAAGGTGCTGCGTTCGCGCCTCTACGAGATGGAGATGCGCAAGCAGCAGGACGCGATCGCCAAGGACCGCAAGAGCCAGGTGGGCTCAGGCGAGCGCTCCGAGAAGATTCGCACCTACAACTTCCCCCAGAGCCGCATCACCGACCACCGCATCAACTTCACGACGCACCAGCTCGCGAGCGCCATGGATGGCGACCTCACCGAGCTCATCGACGAAGTGACGACGTTCCATCGGTCGGAGCTGCTCAAGGACGCGAGCCGCACGGAAGCGGTGGACGCCTGACGACCGTTCGCAGCGCAGTCGACGCGGCACGCGCCCGGCTGTGCGCGGCGGGCCTCAACGAGGCGCACGCGCGCATCGACAGCGAAGTGCTCGCCCGCCACGTCCTCGGGTGGGACCGTGCCGCGTGGATCACGCGCGCCGACGACGAGACGACGCCGGAGTTCCTGTCGACCTACGAAGCACTCGTCCAACGACGCGCCGCCCGCGAACCCGTCGCCTACATCGTCGGCCACCGCGAGTTCTACGGCCGCGACTTCGCGGTCTCCCCTGCCGTCCTGATCCCGCGGCCGGAAACCGAGCTCATCGTCGAATTCGCCCTGGCGCACCTGCCTGCGGACCGCTTCGTCCGCATCGTGGACGTCGGCACCGGCAGCGGCGCGCTGGCAGTGACGCTCGCCGCCGAACGGCCGGCGTGGCACGTCGAGGCCGTGGACATCTCGCGCGAAGCGATCGACGTCGCGCGCCGCAATGCCACGACGCACGGCGTCGCGGAGGCGATCACGTTCCTGCAGGGCGACCTGCTCGCGCCCACGATGGGCCTGTTCGACGCCATCGTCGCCAACCCACCGTACGTGGCGCGCCGCGATGCGCCCGGGATGTCGCCAGACGTCGTGCGGCACGAGCCACACGTTGCGCTGTTCGGCGGCCAGGACGGCCTGGACATCCCGCGCCGGCTGCTCGCGGAGGCCGCCGAGCGTCTCGTGCCCGGCGGATGGATCGCGATGGAGTTCGGTTACGGGCAGCAGGACGAGATCGAGGCCGCCGCACGCGAGGCGGGCCTGCTGATCGACCGCGTTCTCGAGGACATTCAGGGCATCGCGCGAACGCTCGTCGCGAAGCGAGCCGAGAGCAATTTCAGAATTTCATGAATTTCACAATTTCAGCGCCTCGTGACTGCCCCCAAAGCCTGGCGGCGGCAACGAAATTCTGAAATTCTGAAATTCTGCAATTCCTCCTCACCCCGGTGGCCAGCCGAGGCCACGCCCCGCGAGTAGGTGCAGGTGGATGTGGAACACCGTCTGACCCGCATCGGCGTTGCAGTTGAGCACGGTGCGATAGCCGCGGTCGGCGTACCCGCGTTCGCGTGCGATCTGCGCCGCCCGGTACTGCATCGTGCCGACCAGCGCCGCGTCCCCGGGCGTCATGTCGTTCAGCGTCTCGATGTGGCGCCGCGGGATGATCAGGCAGTGCAGCGGCGCCTGCGGGTTGATGTCCTCGAACGCCACCAGATCGGCGTCCTGGTAGATCACCTTGGCCGGGATCTCGGCCGCCGCGATGCGGCAGAACAGGCAGCTGGACATGGGCGAATGATAGCCGGCCTTCGGCATTCGGCCGTCGGCCTTGGTCGATCGGCGTTCGGCCGTCGGCATTCGGCGTCGGCGTTCGGCCGTCGGCCGCTCGCATCGGCATGGGCTTCGCCCGCTACCCGCTGCACCCAGCTCTTCGAAGGCCGATGGCCGATCGACGAAGGCCGCTACAGACGAAGGCCGCTACAATTGAGGTTTCTATGGCCGACTGGAAGAACAGCGTCAACCTGCCCCGTACCGACTTCCCGATGAAGGCCAACCTCCAGGTGGCCGAGCCGGCGGCAATCGCCCGCTGGGAGGACATGGACCTGTACGGGGAGATCGCCAGGGCACGCGCCGGGCGGCCGAAGTACGTGCTGCACGACGGTCCCCCGTACGCGAACGGGCAGCTGCACATCGGCCACGCACTCAACAAGATCCTGAAGGACTTCATCGTCAAGTCGCGGTCGATGGCCGGCTTCGACGCGCCGTACGTGCCGGGCTGGGACTGCCATGGCCTGCCGATCGAGCTGCAGGTGGACAAGGAGCTCGGCGCGAAGAAGCGCGGGATGACCATCGCCGAAATCCGGCGTGCCTGCCGCGCCTACGCCGAGCGGCACGTGGAGATGCAGCGCCACGACTTCAAGCGGCTCGGCGTGTTCGGCACGTGGGACGACCCCTACCTCACGATGGCCTACCCCTACCAGGCCGCCATCGTGCGTGCGCTGGGGCAGTGCGTCGAGAAGGGGCTCGTCTACAAGGGCAAGAAGCCCGTGTACTGGTGCGTCAACGACCGCACGGCGCTTGCCGAGGCGGAAGTCGAGTACGAGGCGCACGTGTCGCCCTCCATCTACGTCGAGTTCCAGCTGGACCCGCGTGATGCCGACGCGCTGGCGGCGCGCGTCCCGGGGCTTGCCGGCGCACCGGTGTCCGTCCTCATCTGGACGACGACGCCGTGGACCATCCCGTCGAACATGGGCGTGGCCTTCCAGCCCGGGTTCGACTATGCGGCCTACGACGTCGATGGCCGGCTCGTCATCGTCGCGGAGGCGCGCGCCGACGCCACGGTCGCGAAGGCCGGACGCACGCCCGGCGCCCCGGTGGCGCGCATGAAGGGCGAGGTGTTCGACCGCATCCGCTTCCGTCACCCGCTCTACGACCGCGAGTCGCTCGGCGTGCTCGCCGATTACGTCACGCTCGAGCAGGGCACGGGTGCGGTGCACCCGGCGCCCGGTCACGGCGCCGCCGACTTCAACACGGGGCAGAAGTACGGCCTCGAGACCTACGCGCCGATCGGGCCATCCGGCGAGTTCCTCGACAGCGTGGGCCTGTTTGCCGGCCTGAAGGTGTGGGACGCCAACCCGAAGGTCGTCGAGGCACTCCGCGAGCGGGGTGCGCTGTGGTTCACCGAGAAGTACGACCACAGCTACCCGCACTGCTGGCGCTGCCACAGGCCGCTGATCTTCCTCGCCACGCCGCAGTGGTTCATCGCCATGGACCACGACGGCTACCGGCAGCGCGCACTCGAGGCAGTCGAGGGCGTCGAATGGATCCCGTCCTGGGGCGAGGAGCGCATCCACAACATGCTCGCCAACCGGCCGGACTGGTGCATCTCGCGCCAGCGCGCCTGGGGTGTGCCCATTCCGGCCGTGTCGTGCACCAGGTGCCGCGAGTCGATGCTCACGACCGAGCTCACCACGCGCGCCGCCGAGGTGTTCCTCGAGCACGGCGCCGACGCGTGGTACGAGCGGCCGATCGAGGAGTTCCTGCCGCCCGGCCTGACGTGCACGCACTGCGGCGGCACCGAGTTCGAGCGCGAACGCGACATCCTCGACGTGTGGTTCGACTCGGGGACCAGCCACGAGGCCGTGCTCGCCGTGCGACCCGAGCTGACCTGGCCCGCCGACATGTACCTCGAGGGCAGCGACCAGCATCGCGGCTGGTTCCACAGCTCGCTGCTCGTGGCACTCGGCACGCGCGGCAGAGCGCCGTACCGGTCGGTGCTGACGCACGGGTTCGTCGTCGACGAGGAAGGCCGCAAGATGTCCAAGTCGCGCGGCAACAACGTCGTCCCGCAGCAGGTGATCGAGCAGAGCGGCGCGGAGGTGCTGCGGCTGTGGGTGTCGATGGTGGACTACCGCGAGGAGGTGCGGCTGGGCAAGCAGATCCTCGCGCGCACCGTCGAGGCGTACCGCAAGATCCGGAACACGCTGCGGTATCTCGCGGCGAACATGTACGACTTCGACCCGGCGACCGACATGGTGCCGCACGGCGAGATGCTCGAGGTCGACCGGTACGCGCTTGCACGCTACGCCGATGCCGCAGCGAAGATGCTCGCGGCCTACGAGCGCTTCGACTTCCAAACGATCTTCCACGAGGTGAACCGGCTGACCGTGGTCGACCTCAGCGCGTTCTACTTCGACGTGTCGAAGGATCGCCTCTACACGTTCGGCGCCTCGTCACGGGAGCGGCGATCGGCGCAGACGGCGATGTACCACATGGCCGACGGACTCGGACGGCTGCTGGCGCCGATTCTGCCGGTCACGGCCGACGAACTCTGGCGCGTCCTGCCCCCTGTCCACCGCAGCCTCGCCGAAGGTGGAGGCACGCGCGAGGCGTCGGTGCACATCGCGCTCTTCCCCGAAGGCGTGGACGCCTGGCGCGACGAGGCGCTCGTCGCCCGCTACGCCACGCGCCTCGAGCTGCGCGACCTCGTGAACGCGAAGCTGGAGGAGCAACGACAGGCGAAGGTGATCGGCACGTCACTGGAAGCGGAAATCACGCTGGCCGGGACCGGCCGCTTCGAACGCGAGCTCGCCTCACTGACCGCCGACGAGCTTGCCGCCTTCTGCATCGTGAGCAAGGCGACGCAGGTGCCGGCGGCCGCCGACCAGCCAGCGGATTCGCTCGTCGTGAGCGTCAGCCGCGTCGGCGGCGAGAAGTGCCAGCGCTGCTGGAGGTACGTGCCGGCGACGAGCGACACCCCCGAGACCGAGGGGTTGTGCGAGCGCTGCGTCGACGCGCTGGGACTCGCCGGAGCCGTCCCGGCATGAATGAGCACGGCCAGCGCGGAGGTGGCCATGCACAGCCGGTAGGGCCGGCTGAGCGGACGGTAGGGCCGGCTGCACCGGTAGGGCCGGCTGAACGGGCGGTAGGACCGGCTGCACCGGTAGGGCCGGCTGAACGGGCGGTAGGGCCGGCTGTCCCAGCCGGGCCTGGCACCGATGGGCCGCGCTCGGAGAGCGGGCCCTACCTTCAGCACGCCACGGGCCCGCGCTCGGAGAGCGGGCCCTACGTTCAGGACGTCACGAAACCGCGCGCCGAGAGCGGGCTCTCCCGTCGCGGGGTCGAGCTCGCGCGGCCGGCGTGGCGCCGGCCGGAGCCGTGGCTCACGCTGATGCTCGTCGTGCTCGATCAGCTCACCAAGCTGCTCGTGCTGCAGCGCATCGCGCTGCACGAAACGGTGCCGGTGATTCCGGGCCTGCTCAACCTCACCTACGTCCGCAACACCGGCGCCGCGTTCGGGATGCTGAATGCGCAGGACTTCGCCTACAAGCCGCTCGTCGTGGCGGCCTTGGCCGTCGGCGCGCTGCTCGGCATCCTGTGGTACGCCAGGGCGTTCGCCGGCGAGTCGTGGGCGACGCGCTACGGGTTCGTGCTCATCGTGGCCGGAGCCGTGGGCAACCTCATCGATCGCCTGACGCTCGGCTACGTCGTGGATTTCGTCGACTTCTACGTCGGCTCGTGGCATTTCTGGTCGTTCAACGTCGCCGATGCCGCCATCACCATCGGCGCGGCGCTGTTCATCGCCGACACCCTGTTCTCGAGGCGCCATGTTCCCGAAGCTGTTTGACCTCGGACCGCTGACCGTCTACTCGTACGGCGTGCTGCTGGCAGCGGCATACCTCGGCGGCCTGCAGTTCGCGCTCGTGCGCGCCAGGAAGCGCGGCATCGACCCGGCGCGGGTGATGGACCTCGGCATCTACATCATCGTCAGCGCCCTGATCGGCGCGAAGCTGCTGCTGGTGATCGTGGACGCCGGGCACTTCCTCGAGAACCCGCGCGACCTGTTGTCGCTGGCACGGTCGGGCGGCGTGTTCTACGGCGGGCTGATCCTCGCCGTGATCGTCGGCCTCTGGTACGTGTGGAAGCACAAGCTGCCGACATGGCGCATCGCCGACATCATCGCGCCGGGCATCGCGTTCGGTCACGTCGTCGGCCGCCTCGGCTGCTTCCTCGCCGGCTGCTGCTACGGTCACGAGACCACCGTGCCGTGGGCGGTGACGTTCACGAACCCGCTGGCCGCAGAGAACGTCGGGACACCGCTCGGCATTCCGCTGCATCCCACCCAGCTCTACGAGGCAGGGGCGGAACTGGTGATCCTCGGGCTGCTGCTCGCGTTCGAGCACAAGGGGCGCCCCTTCCCTGGCCGGACGTTCTGGGGCTACATGCTCGTGTACGGGCTCTCGCGCTTCGTGATCGAGTTCTTCCGCGGTGACCCGCGCGGCATGGTCTTCGGCAACATCTCGACGTCGCAGTTCATCTCGCTGCTGATCGTGCCGCTCAGCATCGTCATGCTGTACTGGCTCTCGCGCCACGGACAGGACACCGCCGCGGCATCGGTGTCGCCAGGACGCCCGCGCGCCGCGCGCGCGTAAGCCGCCATGCACGAGTACGACGAAGACGACGATTTCGAGCCCGACGACGAAGAGGCCGCGTCCGGCGCAGGCGACGCGGCGGTCGCCGGCGGCCCGGTGACCCTCACGATAGGAGAGGACGAGGCCAGCCAGCGCGCAGATCAGGCGCTCGCCTCCCTGTTGTCGGGCATCTCGCGGTCGCAGATCCAGCGCCTGATCAAGGAGGGTCGGGTGCGGCTCGCCGACCGCGCGCTGAGCAAGGCCAGCGAAGTGCTTCCTGCAGGGACGGTGCTCACCGTGGACCTGCCGGAGCCCGCCGTGTCCGAGGCCACCCCGGAGGACATCCCCCTCGACATCCTCTTCGAGGACCCCCACATCATCGTCGTGAACAAGCCCGCGGGGATGGTCGTGCACCCGGCGGCAGGCCATGCGACCGGCACGCTCGTGAATGCGCTGCTGCACCACGTGACCGACCTGAGCGGCGTCGGCGGCGCGATGCGCCCCGGCATCGTCCACCGCCTCGACAAGGGCACGTCCGGCGTGATGGTCGTGGCCAAGAACGACGCCGCGCACCAGGAGCTCGCGCGGCAGTTCCACGACCGCGAGGTGGAGAAGGAGTACGTCGCGCTGGTGTGGGGGCTCGTCCACAACGGCCGGCGCATCGAGGCGCCGATCGGGCGCGATCCGCGCGATCGCCAGAAGATGACGACGCGCGCGCGGCGATCGCGGGCGGCGGTGACGCGTGTCACGTGGGCGCTCCACCTGCCGGGCGTGTCGCTGATCCGCGTGGCGATCCACACCGGCCGGACGCACCAGATCCGCGTCCACCTCAGTGCGATCGGACATCCCATCTGCGGCGACGCCACCTACGGAGGAATCCCGCGCCGCATCGCACCGCACCTGAAAGCGATCGGTTCGCTGCAGCGGCCGTTCCTGCACGCCGAGCGGCTCGTGTTCACGCACCCTGTCGAACGGCGCCGCATGGAGTTCGAGGCGCCGCTGCCGCAGGACCTCACGCTGGTGCTCGAACAACTCGACGCCGCCGTTGCCCGCTTTGGATACAGGACGTTGCAGAATCCGTAGCGCGCTTCGGGGTTCAGGATCTCATCCGGCGGTAGGGCCCGCTCTCCGAGCGGGCCGGCGAGCGCGGCGCACCTCGGATCGCGGCCGGCCGGGACAGCCGGCCCTACCCGATCGATGGCACTGGTACCCTGCGCAACCGGCAGCATGGGTAACGGAACCCGGAACCCGGTACCCGGTACCCGAAACCCGGTACGCTGTACTCCCTATGTCTCTCATCGAATCGACGCCCGTGTTCGAAGGCCGCGTGTTCTCGGTGACCAAGGACCGCGTGCGGCTGCCGCACGGGGTGGACACCACCCTCGACGTGGTCCGGCACCGGGGCTCGGTCGTGCTGGTGCCGATGCCCGACGAGTCGTCGGTCATCCTCGTGCGCCAGTACCGCCACGCAATAGGGCGGGAGCTCTGGGAGATACCGGCGGGCAGCCTCGATCCGGACGAACAGCCGGACGAGGCGGCGCTGCGCGAGTGCCACGAAGAGATCGGGCTGCGTGCCGACCACGCGGAGCGTATCGCGTCGCTGTACCCCTCGCCCGGCTACACGACCGAGGTCATGCACTTCTACCGCCTGACCGGCCTGCACACGCCGCCGCACGCTGCCGCCCAGGACGAGGACGAGCACCTCGAGCCGCGCACGTTCACGCTCGACCAGCTGCGCGACGCCATTGCGCGCGGCGAGATCACCGACATGAAGACGGTCGTGGCGCTGCAGCTGCTCGACCGGCAGAACCCCGAAGCAGGGCCCAAATGACGAACGGCCGCCCCGGTATACCCGGGCACGGCCGTTTGCCACCAGCGTTGCCGCTCGACGCCCGCCTCCGCAGGCGGGTTACTCGAGCGCGTCGTCAGCCGGTCATGTCCATCATGAGCGGGCTGCCGCTGCGTCGCGCCACGAACTTCTCGCGGGCGGCGGCCTCTTCACGCTCCTCTTCGCAGTCCTTGCAGCGCAGCGCGAACGGCAGCGCGCGCAGCCGCGCCTCCGAAATCTCGTCACCGCACTCGTAGCAGAATCCGTAGCTGCCTGCTTCGAGGCGGCCCAAAGCCTCGTTGACCCGGTTCAGGGTCTCCGACTTCATCTGCATCAGCGCGATCTCGATGTCCTCCTGGATGTCGGACACCGAGGCCTCCTCGGCGTCGACCACACCCTGAGCCGTGTCGGCGGGGCCGATGGCACGGACGTCGTGGATTTGGCGGCGCAGCTCGCTGCTCAATTCCCGTCGACGGTCCTCGAGAATGCGGCGCAGTTCAGCGTAACGATCTGTATTGATGGTCCGGGTGGACTTCTTGGACTTCATGGCCTGTCCACGCTCCTTTCCACGTTCGTCTCAAGTGCCGATCGAGTAAGCACGCCCCGTGCCACGCCTCTCAAGAGTGCGCGGCCACGCCCGGCGTGACACCTGTCACGGACGGGCCGTCCGCCGGGTTGGATTGTCGGGCGTTGGGCGGTGGAGGGTGCTAGTGCGAGACCCTCCAGGCCTCGCCGAACCGCAAGATGCTCATTCGATGCGACTTGCCTCGCGAGCGCGGCGGATGTACCGCGATCGCGTCCATGCAGTACGACCAGTTAGACGCCGCACAGCGCAGAATGGTTCTTTACTGTACGACCTCGCTTGGCAGCAGGCCGGCCCCGCGATTCCGGAGGACGGTCGCCCGGCATCACCGCCGTACGTTCCATCGAGTGCAGGCGTCCGCCTTCACTGCAGCCTCACCCGTCGTCCTCTCATGAGGACAACGCCGCGTTCGAGGAGCAGCCGCTCCGTCAGCCGGTCGCGCGAGCGCTCCCAGGCCTCGAGGGCGCGGACGAGACCCGTCGGGGTCTGCATCTCCGCACGCTGGCCGACCTCGCCGAGCACGTCGGCATACTGCGCGAATCGAGCAGCAAGGTCCTTGAAGATCGGCGCGAGCACCTGCGGCTCCTGCCCGAGGGTGCCGTACGCCCAGCCGCCGACCCGGTGGTAGTAAGCGGGCGGCACTGCGCCGCGTCCGCCGGCACGGCGCGCGAAGAAGCCGCCGAGCAGCAGCGCGGCGTCGGCCACGTCCCGCAACGCGCGACCCGGTTCAGGGCATCGTTCGTCGAGCGCGTCGGCGAGCCGCAGCGCGAGTGGACGCGGGTCGAGCAGCGCCCCCGCCGGGCCGTTGCGGTCGTTCCGGAGCGTGTCGGCGAGCAGCCTGACAACGTAATGGGTGGCGTCGCACGCGGCGACGCCCTGGTCGGCGAGCGCGCCTTCGACTTGCTCCTTGAAGAACTCCACAAGCGACGCACGGGCAATCACGGCCATACGCGACCTCCTGGCGCGGGCAACCGCGAGCCGGGCGCCCGCTCTCTGCGTGTTGGCCACGATAAAGCAAGTCTGGTTCCAGCAGAGCCTGCTAGGCGTGGTGGTCGTTGGTCGCCGTACGCCCTCCGAAGCGCGCCAACCTCGTCAGCCGTTGACGCTCCATCGTCGCTGTGCGAGCCTCGGGCATGGCCGCATGTCCATCGTGTGGTGGGGGCAAGGCTCGCCGCCAGTGCCCGGCGCTCGGGAAAGTCATCTGCGCCACGTGCTGTGGCACGAAGCGGCAGGTGGAGATCCGTTGTCCCGACACGTGCGTCTGGCTGCAGTCGGCAAGGACGCACCCCCACGCGGCCCTGCAGCGACAGCAGCAGCGCGACATGGCGGTGGTGGTCCCCCTCGTCCAGGGTCTGGACGAGGCGGCGTACGCGGTGCTGATGGCCTGCCTGCAGGCGGCGATGGCGCACAGGGCAGCAGCCGACCCACGGCCGCTCGACGAGGATCTCCAGCAGGCTGCGGCGGCGCTGGCCGCGACGGCCGAGACCGCCAGCCGTGGCGTGCTCTACGAGCACCAGCCAGCGTCGCACGGCGCCGCGCGGCTCGCCCGCGCGATGTCCGAGCCCCTCGCCGAGGCCGCGAAGGGAGGCATGCCGAAGCTCGAGCGGGCGACGGCGGCCGCGTTACGTCGGGTGGAGGAGGTCGTGAAGGGGTTCCGCCGCGGCAGTCCCGAGTCTTCGGAGGCGTTCTTCGCGCTCCTCGAGCGCGTGCTCGAGCCGCGAATGACCGACGCGGCGACGGGCCAGCCGCTCGACAAGGGCCCGGAGTCGTTGCTGGTCCTCCCCTGAACTCGGCCGGGCAACGAAGGCCTGCGGCCGCCTGACGAAGGCGGAAGGGCCGTCCGACGAAGCCTTTGACGAAGGCCGAAGGCCGTCCGACGAAGGCCGAAGGCCGTTCCGACGAAGGCCGAAGGCCGTTCCGACGAAGGCCGTCTGTGCTACAGTAAGTGGTTCGCGCGCCCGGCGGAGGCTCCTTCCGAGCCGCCCCTGCATCAGCAGCCGAGGCCGCGCGCCTGCATCAGAGTCATGGCAAATCGTTGCGAAATCTGTGGCAAGGGTCCGACCTTCGGCAACAACATCAGCCACGCGCACAACGTCTCGTCACGGCGGTTCAACCCGAACCTCCAGACGGTGCGGGCGCTCGTGAACGGCGCCGCCAAGCGCCTCAAGGTCTGCACCCGCTGCATCCGCTCCGGCAAGATCACCAAGGCCGCCTAGCCGTGGCCACGCGCGTGTCGGTCTCCGCACCGGACGCCCCACAAGCCATCGGCCCGTATTCGCAGGCCATCCGTGCGGGCCAGTTCCTGTTCCTCTCGGGGCAGATTCCGCTCGACCCGGTGACAGGCGAGGTGGTGTCGGGAGACGTGCGCGCTCAGACGCGCCGTGTGCTCGACAACATCAGCGGCGTGCTCTCGGCAGTCGGCGTGTCGATGGACGCCGTGCTGAAGACCACCGTGTACCTCGTGGATCTTGCCGACTTCACGGCAATGAACGAGGTCTACGCCACGGCCTTCGAGGACCCCGCGCCCGCGCGGTCCACCGTGCAGGTGTCGCGCCTCCCGCGTGACGTGCGCGTCGAGATCGAAGCGATCGCGCTGCTGCCGTAGGAAGAAATTCGAAATTAGAAATGTGAAATGCCCAATCGTTCCGGCTGATTGAACATTTCCAATTTCCAATCTCCAATTTCTACGACGCGCGCTCCTCCGCCCTCCCGTTCCCGCTCCGTGCCACGGCCAGCACTCCGGGCAGTCCCTTGACGGCGCGAATCACCTTGTCGAGGTGCTTCACGTCCTGGATCTCCACCGTCATCTGGATGAAGCCCTGCTCCTGATCGCTCGTGGCCTCCATCGTCCGGATGTTCGTGTTGATGGCCGACACCTGGCTGCTGATGGCGGCCAGCATGCCCTTCCGGTCCTCGACCTGGATGCTGAGACGCACCGTGTACGGCGCGCTCGGGTCGTCGCCGGTGTCCCACTCCACCTCGATGCGCCGGTCCGGGTCGTACATCAGGTTCGACACATTGGCGCAGGAGGCCGAGTGCACCGACACGCCCTTGCCGCGGGTGATGTAGCCGACGATCTTCTCGCCCTTGATCGGGTTGCAGCACTTGGCGCGGAACACGAGCAGGTCGTCGGCGCCGCGTACGCGGATCTTGTCCTCGCCGCCGCGCGGCCGCAGGACCTTCTTCACCGTCGCGAAGAGCCCCGCTTCGGGCGGCTTCTCCTGCAGGTCCTCCTGCGGCACCAGCTTGCCGAGGAGGAGACGGGCGGTCATCTTGCCCCAGCCGACCGCCGCCAGCAGGTCGTCGATCTTCTGCATCCCCGACTCGGTGGCCACGCGCTGCCACGCCTCCGACGGGATGTTCTTCGGATTGACGTCGAAGCGCCGGGCCTCCTTCTCGAACAGCTTGCGCCCGAGCTCGACCGACCGGGTCTTCTCCTCGAGCTGGATGAAGTGGCGGACCTTGTTCCGGGCGCGGGACGTCTTGACGAACGCGAGCCAGTCGCGGCTCGGCTTGTGCCCGCTCTGCGTCAGGATCTCGACGATGTCGCCGTTGCGCAGAACGTGGCGCAGCGGCACCATCTTGCCGTTCACGCGGCCGCCGACGCATTGGTGTCCCACGTCGGTGTGGACGGCGTAGGCGAAATCCACGACCGTGGCGTCGCGCGGCAGCTCCTTCAGCTCGCCGCCCGGCGTGAAGCAGTAGATCTCCTCGGGGTACAGCTCGATCTTCAGGCTGGCGATGAACTCGTGCGGGTCGCGCACGTCCTGCTGCCATTCGAGCAGCTGGCGCAGCCACTTGAAGTACTGCTCGTCGCGCTGGGCGCCGACACGGCCTTCCTTGTACTTCCAGTGCGCGGCGATGCCCTCCTCGGCGATGCGGTGCATCTCCTCGGTGCGGATCTGAATCTCGAACGGCAGCCCGCGGTCGCTGATCACCGAGGTGTGCAGCGACTGGTAGCCGTTGGGCCGCGGCATGGCGATGAAGTCCTTGATGCGTTCCGGGACCGGCGACCACGTCTGGTGGACGATGCCGAGCACGGCGTAGCAGTCCTTCACGCTCGTGGTCACGACCCGCAGGGCCACGAGGTCGTAGACCTGGTCCAGATCGATCCGTTGACGCCGCAGCTTCAGGTAGATGCTGTAGAGGCGCTTGATGCGGCCGTCGATCGACACCACGGGCACCTGCGCCTCGGCGAGCTTCTCCTGCATCGTGCCGATCAGCTCGCCGATGAGGCCCTGGGTGGCGCGGCGCCGCCGCTCGACCTTGTCGCGCAGCTCTTCGTAGGCGCGCGGCTCGAGGGCCTTGAAGGCGAGGTCCTCGAGCTCGTTCTTCACCTTGCTCATGCCGAGCCGGTTGGCAATCGGCGCGTAGATGTCCAGCGTTTCCCTGGCGATCCGTTCGCGCTTGTCGTCGGGCACGTGCCCGAGAGTGCGCATGTTGTGGAGGCGATCGGCGAGCTTGACGAGGATGACGCGGATGTCATCCACCATCGCCAGGAACATGCGGCGGAAGTTCTCGGCCTGCTGCGCTTCCTTGGAGGAGAACGGGATGCTCGAGAGCTTGGTGACGCCCTCGACCACATGGGCGACTTCCGGTCCGAAGAGCTCCCGGACGCGCTCGATGGAGGTGAGCGTGTCCTCGACGACGTCGTGGAGCAGGCCAGCCGCCACCGCTACGGCGTCCAAACGCATATCGGCGAGGAGGTTGGCGACCTCGAGCGGGTGGACGAGGTAGGGTTCGCCCGAGTGCCGCAGCTGCCCCTTGTGCTCTCGGGCCGAGAAGACGTACGCCCGGCGCAGCAACTCGAGATCGGCGTCCGGGCTGTAGCTGCGGACCTTGTCGACCAGGTCCTCGAACCGAATCATGTGGGGCGGTGTCTAACGGTGGATATCAGGTGTCCTGAAACGGATCATAGCCCACCCGGCTGCCTTGACCGTTGCAGGGGCGGTCTTTATACTCGCGGTGCTTTTTTGTCTGGAATCGACCCTGGCCGGGTACTCGCGGCCGAATCCCAGCCTCATGCCGTCGCATGGGGCTGACCGGGGTTCCGGGTCCGCGAAGGCTCGCACGTGAGCGGGCGCCAAGGAGTGTTGCAATGACGCGGTTGACCATTGTCCGGCTCGTGGTCGTCGCCGGCCTCAGCCTTTCGCTGACGGCTTGCGGGAAGATCACGGCCCAGATGTCGTTCAAGGACGGGCTGAACGCCTACCAGCAGCAGAACTACCGCGAGGCCATCGCGGAGTTCTCCGAGGCGGTGCAGCACGATTTCGAGTACCGGCCGTTCGCGTATTTCTATCTGGCGAACTCGCACGACAACGCGTACAAGTTCACGCGCAAGGGTCAGCCGGAGAACGACGCGCACCTGCCGGAGGCCGAGAAGTACTACCGGCTCGCCTTCGAGACCATCGACCCGGCGTCCCGTGACGGGCAGGGCGCCATCTTCCGCAAGCGCTCGCTCGAGTACCTCGTGGGCCTGTACGGGCCCGACAAGCTCGCCGCGCCCGACAAGGCCGAGGCCGTGGGCAAGCAGATCGTCGCGCTCGACCCGAACGACGTGAACAACTACTTCGGCATGGCCCAGCTCTATGCCGAGAGCGGCCGCGTCGAGGAGGCCGAGCAGATGCTGCTCCGCGCCAGGGAAGTCGCGCCCAACAGCGTCGACGTCCAGCTGCAGCTCGCTGGCTTCTACAACAAGCAGGGAGACTTCGAGAAGACGATGGAGGCGTTCCAGCGGCGCATCGAGCTCGAGCCGAACAACCCCGAGGCCTACCACACGGTGGCCGGCTACTTCGAGGAGAAGGTCCGCAAGGACTACACGCTCAAGCCCGCGCAGAAGGCCGAGTACATCCAGAAGGGCATCGAGGCGTCCAACAAGGCGATCGAGATCAAGGACGACTACGTGGATGCCATGGTCATGAAGAACCTCCTGCTCCGCCAGCAGGCCCTCATCGAGAAGAGCCCGGCCAAGCAGCAGGAACTCCTCACGGAGGCCAACGCGCTGCGTGACAAGGCCATCGAGACGCGCAACCGTCTCCAGGGCGAGAGCGACGCCGCCGAGGCCGCCAAGGCCAAGGAGACCAAGTCCGAAGAGGAGTGAGGAACCGGCAGGTTCCCGGTCCGCAGGTCCAGAGGCTGGTGCCACGCGCACCAGCCTTTTTTTGGGCGCGCTCGGGGAGCGCGCCCTACCCTCCAGTTCCTTCCTCTCCGTCCTCCGCCCTTCCTCCTTCGTCTTGCTCAGCTGTTTACGCGCGCGAAACACTTTGCTGCTAGCCTGATCGGCGGTCCTTGTTCCGTCCGGGCCTTCCGAGAGACGTGCAGCGCGCCCCGTATGGCCCCGGATCCTTCCTTTCCTGGGGGCGACTGCAGGAGAACATTCGATGGTAAGTGCGTTTCAGCGAACGCGTGAACTGCGATCGACGCGGCCCGTGCACGAACGCGGCGCCCGGTGGCTTGCACCGGTGCTCGCGCTCGCGGCCCTGCTCCTGTGTGCCGGAACCGTGCGAGAGGCGGCCGCCCAGGGCGTGACGACCGGGTCGCTCGGCGGCGTGGTGACCAACGCGCAGAACCAGCCGGTCGCCGGCGCGAGCGTGATCGCCATCCACCTGCCGTCCGGCACCAACTACGAGACCACCTCGCGCGAGGACGGGCGGTACTTCATTCCGAACATGCGCGTGGGCGGCCCCTACGTGCTCACGGTCACCTACGTCGGCACCGGCAACGCCTTCGAGCCGTACACGAACGAGAACGTCGAGGTGAACCTCGGCGTGACCACCGACGTGAACGTCCAGGTCACGAGCATTGCCGTCGAGGAGAGCGTGACCGTCACGGCGAGCACCGACACGGTGTTCAGCACGCAGCGCACGGGCGCGGCGACCACGGTCTCACGCGACCAGATCCAGACGCTGCCCAACGTCAGCAACCGCCTCGAGAACTTCACGCGCCTCACGCCGCAGGCGAGCGGCACGTCGTTCGTCGGCCAGGACAACCGCCTCAACAACATCACCGTCGACGGGTCGTACTTCAACAACTCCTTCGGTCTCGAGGGTGCGCCCGGGGACCGCACGGGCGTCGCGCCGATATCGCCCCAGGCCGTCGAGCAGATCCAGGTGAACGTGGCGCCCTTCGACGTGCGCCAGGGCAACTTCGTCGGCGCCGGCGTCAACACCGTCACCCGCAGCGGCGGCAACACGTTCCACGGGTCGATCTACCGCCAGTTCCGCGACGACAGCATGGTGGGCACGCAGGCCGGCGACAACACGGTCAACGTCGGCACGTTCGAGTTCGCCAATACCGGCGGCTGGGTGTCGGGCCCAATCTGGAAGAACAAGGCGTTCTTCTTCTTCAACGTCGAGGACGAATCGCTGACCGAGCCGGGCACGACCTTCCGCGCCAACAACGGCGGCGAACCGGTCGGCGGTGGCGTGACGCGCGTGCTCGCCTCCGACCTGAACGAACTGAGCGCATTCCTCTCGGGCAACTTCGCCTACCAGACGGGCGACTACCAGGGCTTCGACTTCGAGGTGCCCGCCCGGCGTTACCTGGTCAAGGGCGACTACAACCTGAACGCGAGCAACAAGATCACGTTCCGGTACACGCACCTGGACTCGATCGCCGACCGCCTGGCGAGCAATTCCTCCTCGCTCGGGTTCGGCAACCGCCGCACGAGCACGCAGGCGCTGAACTTCCAGAACACCAACTACCAGCAGAAGGAAGAGATCCGGTCGGCCATCGGCGAGTGGAACGCCACCTTCGGCAGCACCATGGCCAACTCGTTCATCATCGGCTACACGAAGCAGAACGAGGACCGCGCCAGCCGCTACACCGGTCCGTTGTTCCCGCTGGTCGACATCCTCGACGCGGGCACCACGTACACCTCGTTCGGCTACGAGCCGTTCTCGCCGCGCAACCAGCTGAAGTACGACACCTTCCAGGCGCAGAACAACTTCACCAAGTTCGCGCGTAATCACACGCTGACCTTCGGCGCGACGGCGGAGCGCTACGAGTCGCTCAACGTGTTCTTCCCCGGCTCGCAGAGCGCGTACGTGTACAACTCGCTGGCCGACTTCTACACCGACGCCAACGACTACCTGCGCAACCCGAACCGCACGACCTCGCCGGTGAACCTGCGGCGCTTCCAGGTCCGCTGGAGCAACATCCCCGGCCAGGAGCAGCCCGAGCAGCCGCTCGAGGTCTTCTACGCCGGCGCGTACGCGCAGGACGAGTGGGCGCCGATGGCCAACCTGAAGATCACGGCCGGCCTGCGCTTCGACGTGCCGCGGTTCGGCGAGACCGGCTACACCAACAGCCGGGCTGACGCACTGACCTTCCGCGACGAGAACGGCCAGGCGGTCCAATACCAGACGGCCAAGCTGCCCGACGCCAACATCCTCTGGTCGCCGCGCGCCGGCTTCAACTGGGCCGTCGACGAGACACGGAACACGCAGGTCCGCGGCGGCACCGGCGTCTTCACGGGCCGTCCGGCGTACGTCTGGATCTCCAACCAGATCGGCAACACCGGTGTGCTCACCGGGTTCGAACAGTTCGACAACACGAACCTGCGTCCGTTCAACCCGAATCCTGACGCATACAAGCCGGCCAACGTCACCGGCGATCCGGCCGCGAGCTACGAGCTCGCGCTCACCGATCCCGACTTCAAGTTCCCGCAGTTGTGGCGCACCAACCTCGCGCTCGACCAGCGGCTGCCGTGGGCGCTCGTCGGCACCGTGGAGTACATCTACAACCGCGCCGTCAACGGCATCTACTACATCAACGCGAACCTGCCGGCGGCGCAGTCGGCGTTCACGGGCGCCGACGACCGTCCGCGCTACACGGGCAACCGCATCCACTCCAACGTCTCGAACGCCGTGGTGCTGAAGAACCAGGACGTGGGACGCTCGTGGAACATCGCCACCACGCTCGGCAAGACCTTCCGCGGCGGCTTCCTGAAGGGGGCCTACAGCTACGGCGAAGCGAAGAACACGGTGGATCCGGGCTCGATCGCCTTCGGCTCGTGGAACAACAACCAGCACGCCGGCGACCCCAACAACCCGGGCCTCGGCTATGCCGTCGGCTCTCCCGGCCACCGCTTCTTCCTCTCCGGCTCGTACACGCGCGAGTACTTCGACTTCGGCGGCACGACGCTGGCGTTCTTCTGGGAGTCGCGCACCAACGGCCAGACGACGTACACGTTCTCGGGCGACCTCAACGGCGACGGCGGCACGAGCAACGACCTGATCTACGTCGCGCGTGACCAGTCGGAGATGAACTTCCAGACGTACTCGGCCGGTGGGCGCACGTTCACCGCGGCCGACCAGGCAGCGGCATGGGATGCCTACATCGCGCAGGACTCGTACCTGAGCAAGCACCGCGGCGAGTACGCCGAGCGCGGGGCGATCTTCCTGCCGCTCGTCCACCGGCTCGACTTCAGCGTGCAGCAGGACTTCTTCGTGTCGATCAAGGGACGCCGGCACACTTTCCAGGTGCGCGCCGACGTCATCAACTTCGGCAACCTCCTGAACGAGGACTGGGGCGTCGGGCAGCGCGTGATCAACACGCAGCCGCTCATCGTGCCGACCGCGGCGCAGGGCGGCGCGGTCGACGCGCAGGGCCGCGCGCAGTACCGCCTGCGCGCCATCAACAACGAGCTGATGACCAGGAGCCTCGAGCCGTCGGCCGGCCTCGCCGACGTCTACCGGTTCCAGATCATGCTGAACTACCGGTTCTGACGGCCTTCGGCGGTCGGCCTTCGGCCTTCGGGTCGTTCGTCGGTCGTGCAGGTCGGTTCTGACGGCCTTCGTCGGTCGGCCTTCGGC
>JAEYZV010000076.1 GCA_023427865.1 Acidobacteriota bacterium | reverse complement strand
GTGGGCCCCGCCCCCCCGGGCCGCCAGGCGGGCATTCGGCCGCCACCCACGACCGATCCGCCTTTCGCGAAACGCCAACAGGTGCGGTGTCGTTAAACTACGGCATGCCTGCCGTGTCGGCGCTGCTGCGCCGCCTCATCGACGTCCGCCCGGGCGAAGTCTCGGCGTTGCTCTGGGCGTCCCTCTTCTACTTCTGCGTGCTTTCGGCGTACTACGTCATCCGTCCCATCCGCGATGCGATGGGCGCCGAGAGCGGCGTCGAAAACCTGCCCTGGCTCTTCACGGGCACCCTGGTTGCGATGGCGCTCGTCAACCCGCCGTACGCCGCGCTGGTGTCGCGACTGCCACGGCTCCGGTTCATCAGCGTCACCTATCGGTTCTTCCAGGCCAACCTGCTGATCTTCTTCGTGCTGCTGAGTACCCTCAGCGCTGCGATGCAGGTGTGGGTCGGCGGCGTCTTCTTCGTCTGGACCTCGGTCTTCAACCTGTTCGTCGTCTCGGTTTTCTGGGCCTTCATCGTCGACGTCTTCACCCGTGAACAGGGGACGCGGCTGTTCGGGTTCATCGCGGCCGGCGCCACCGTCGGCGCCATGACGGGGTCGGCCATCACCGCCTTCCTGGTGGAGGGCCTCGGCGCCACCCGGCTGCTGCTCGTCTCGGTGGTCCTCCTCGAGGTCGCGGTGCTGGCCATGCGGCGTCTCTCACACATCGCCACGGCGCTGCAGACCAGTACCGGGGCCACCCAGGAGACCGCGCCCATCGGCGGCGGCATGATGGCCGGCTTCTCGCGGGCGCTGAGCAGCCCGTACCTGCTCAACGTGAGCCTGTACATGCTGCTCTACACGATCACGTCCACGGTGCTGTACTTCCAGCAGGTGGACATCGCGGCGACGTACTTCGCCGATCGCGCGGCGCGCACCGGGTTCTTCGCGCGCGTCGATCTCGTGGTGAACGCGCTGACCCTCGTGACGCAGGTGTTCCTCACGAGCCGCATCATGAAGGCGCTCGGTGTGGCGCTGACGCTGTCGATCCTGCCGGCGCTGAGCGTGATCGGCTTCGCGTGGCTCGGTGCCACGCCGACCATCATCGCCATCGTCGTGTTCCAGGTCCTGCGCAGAGCCGGCAACTTCGCCATCGCGAGACCGACGCGCGAGGTGCTCTTCACCGTGCTCTCGCGTGAGGACAAGTACAAGTCCAAGAGTTTCATCGACACAGTGGTGTACCGGTTGGGCGATCAGGTCGGCGCCTGGTCGTACGCCGGGCTGCTGGCGCTCGGCCTCACGCTCTCGGGCATCGCGTTTGCGACCGTGCCGATCGCAGCCATCTGGCTCGCCAACGCCTTCTGGCTCGGACGTCGCCAGGAACGGCTCGCGCGCCAGGGCGCGGGCACCGAGGCCGCAGCTCCCGCCGAGACGAAGGCAGCGGCTTACTGAACGACCGTGCACGCACGGGCCCGTCGCGGGCCCGTGTGCCAGGCCGGAACGACGGCCCATTCGAGGAGGAGGACCCCGTGACCGATCGGACGATTCTGTCGCGCCGCGAGGCGCTCAAGCTCGTGAGCGTGGCCGGCACCGGCCTCGCGCTCGCGCACTGGACCAGCCACACGGCGCACGCTCAGGGCACGCCAATTCTGAAGGCGATTCCGAAGTCGGGCGAGAAGCTGCCCGTGATCGGGCTCGGCACCAACACCTACTCGGTCAAGACGCCCGAGGAGATGGCGCCGCTGCGCGAGGTGCTCCGCGCCATGCCGGCGGCGGGCGGCACGCTCATCGACACCGCCCCCGGCTACGGCCGATCGGAGATCGTGCTCGGTGAGCTGATCGCCGAACTCGGCAACCGTGACCGGTTCTTCCTCGCCACGAAGGTCACCGCGCCGAAGGACGACCTCGCCGCCGGCAAGGCGATGCTCGAGGAGTCGTTCAAGCGCTTGAAGACCGATCACATCGAGCTGATGCAGGTGCACAGCCTGAACGGCACCGACGTGCTGATGCCCACGCTGCTCGAGATGAAGAAGCAGAAGCGCATCAGGTACATCGGTGTGACCACGTCGGACGACCGGCAGTACCCCGAACTGCTGGCGCAGATGCGCCGTCACGCGGGGGCGCTCGACTTCATCCAGGTCGACTACTCGCTCGACAACCGAGACGCCGCAAAGGAAATCCTCCCGCTCGCGCAGGAGTTGAAGCTCGGCGTGCTCACGAACATCCCGCTCGGCGGACGCCGCGGCAGCCTGTTCCGGCGCGTCCAGGGACAGCCCGTACCCGACTGGGCGAAGGCGTTCGACGCCACGAGCTGGTCACACGTGTTCCTGAAGTACGTCGTCTCCCATCCGGCCGTGACCGCGGCCATTCCGGGCACGACGAAGGCGGAGAACATGAAGGACAACCAGGGCGCCGGCAAGGGCAGGCTGCCGACCGCCGCCCAGCGCGCCGAGATCGAGAAGTTCTGGGACGCGCTGCCCGCGCCGTCGGCCTAGCCGGAACCGTCGGGCGGGTCCCCGTCCGTCGGGCAAGGCCCGACGGCTACGTACGAACCGCGGGGCCGGCTACTCGCGCCCCGGAGACCGTCGGGCAAGGCC
>JAEYZV010000065.1 GCA_023427865.1 Acidobacteriota bacterium | reverse complement strand
GCTGGAGCCGCCGCCGGCCGGGCAGCCGCTGGAGTTCACGACCGAACTGCCGCTGGCGCGCGGTCGGCACCAGTTGCGTGTGGCAGCCGTCACCGCCGACTCGACTCGGACCGGCCTCGTGATCACGTCCGTCGAGATCATCGAACCCGGTCGTCTGCTGCTCATGGCGCCACCCGTGGTGCTGCAGCAGGTGAGTGGCCGCGTCGCGCCGACGGCGGCGAGACGATTCGACATCGGTGTGCCCATCGGCGTGCAGGCTGAGGTCGGCGGACGTCCGGTGCAGGAACAGACGGTGTCAGTACACGTGTCGCTTGCGGAGGCGGCAGGGCGAGTCGTGCGAACGGCCGACGCCACGCTCGACGCAGGCAACGCGCCCGACCGGCAGCGCGCGACGGGTGTGCTCGGGACCGCCGGCCTCGATCCCGGAGCGTACCTGCTCACCGTCGAGGCCCGCACGCCGAAGGATGGCGCCATCGTCCGGCATGCCATCCCGATGCATCTCGACGGAGCGGCCGTCGATACGCGTGAGCCGACACCTGTGCGTCACGTCGTCGTGGCGCATTGCCCCTTGTCGCATCACCCTGCGCCTGGCACCTTCGTCATTCGTACCGAGGGCGAGTGGCAGGAGTTCTGGCGGCACCTGCCGACGCGGCAGGCCGCGCCCGACATCGACTTCGGCCGTGCGACGCTGTTTGCCATCGTGGACGATGGAGGCGAGCGGAATCAGGGGAAGCCCGTGGTGATCTCCATCCGCGAGCGCGACGGCGAGACGATCGTCGCGTGGCGCACGGAGTCGCTCGCTGCCGCTGGTTCCGACAAGGCGTTCACCGTTGTCGCGCTGCCGAAGATCGTGAGCGGCGCGGCACACTTCGTGCGCGCGCAGTAGACCGTGCAGGGCGGCAGGACACGGAGGCCTGATACCTGGTCACCTGTTACCTGTTACATTCCGGATAGCGGCGCGTGCTCGATGCATGGCAACCTGATCGCGTGTTCACCGCGACACGGCCCCACGTGCTCTCGTACCGTGCGCCCTACGACTGGCCGTCCATGCGCGCGTGGCTCGCCGCGCGGTCGATCCCTGGCGTCGAACTCGTCTCGGACGAGGGTTACGCGCGCACGGCACGACTCGGCGACGCGTTCGTGGTGGTGCAGGTCCGGCATCGTCCCGCCATCGATGCCTTCGAGATGACCGTCGATGCGTCGGCTCCCATCGATCCGCAGGACGTGTCGTCGCGCGTCAGGCGCGTGCTCGACCTCGATCGGGATGCCTCGTCCGTTCTGCATCTCTCGGGTGATCCGCAGCTGGCCTCGGCGCTTGCGCGCCATCCGGGGTTGCGCGTCCCTGGCGGCTGGGATCCGTTCGAACTCGCCGTCCGCGCGATCCTCGGGCAGCAGGTGACGGTGGTCGCCGCACGCCAGCTCGCGGGCGCGCTCGTCGGGACCTGCGGCGTCCGCCTGCCGGTGACGCTGGCGACCGCTGCGTTGGCGACGACGTTTCCGTCGGCCCGCGATCTCCAGTCCGCGTCGCTCGACGCGTTGCGCATGCCGGGTGCTCGCAAGGCGACGCTGAGGGCACTGGCCGCCGCCGCCCTCGACGAGCCCGCGCTCCTCGACGGTTCGCGTTCGCTCGACGACATCATCGTCGGCCTTCGTGGCGTGAAGGGCATCGGCGACTGGACGGCGCAGTACGTGGCCCTTCGGGCGCTTCGTGCGCCGGACGCATTCCCGGCCAGCGATGTCGGGCTGTTGCGCGGTGCCGCCCGCGTGTTCGGTGAGCGTCCGTCTCCAGCGGCGCTGCTCGCGCGAGCCGACGCATGGCGTCCGCATCGCGCATACGCAGCCCAGCTGCTCTGGGCCGAGGATGGTGACGCGTGAGTACGCGACCTGTGCCCGCATCCGCGGTGCTATCGTTATCGATCGATCGTCTCGGGACGCCTGTTGGAGACCTGCTCATCGCCGTCGACGATGACGCTCGTCTGCGCCTCGTCCATTTCGATCCCCCACCGGATATCGAGCCGCTGCTGCGGCGCACGTGCGGGAGCGCGTCGGTTCGGTTGGCCTGGCGCTCCGATCCCGCCGGTGCGACGGCGGCGCTGCGCGCGTACTTCGCCGGGGAGCTCGACGCGATGGATGCCCTGTGCGTCGCACCCGCAGGCACGCCGTTCCAGCAGGAAGTGTGGCAGCGGCTGCGCACGGTGCCGTGCGGCACGACGACGTCCTACGGCGCGCTGGCCCGGGACCTCGGCCGCCCGGATGCCTCGCGCGCCGTGGGCATGGCCAATGGCGCGAACCCGGTGGCCATCGTGATCCCGTGTCATCGCGTCATCGGCGCGAACGGGTCGCTGACCGGCTATGGCGGCGGGCTCGATCGCAAACGCTGGCTCCTCGCCCACGAATCACAAGGGAAGGGCGCACGGTTGTTCTGACCAGGTCGGCGTTCCGCGTCCGTGCGCCCTGCGTGCTACGCTCGCGGCTGACACCCGTCACTCGTCCGGACCGCCCTTCGAGAGGAGCCTCTCGTGCCGCCTCGCCCCTGTCGTCTTCTGCCGGTGGTGGTTGCCG
>JAEYZV010000582.1 GCA_023427865.1 Acidobacteriota bacterium | reverse complement strand
TCCCCGCCCGCCGGACGAAGTCCGGCGGCTACGCGTGGAGGGGAGTGATCCCGTCCGCTCCCGATACCCGTACCCGGTACCCGGTACCCGGTACCCGGTACCCGATTCCCGGTTCCCGGTTCCCGCCCTACCTTCGCTTCGCCTGCGGCACGATCGTCTCGCCGCGTTCCAGCATCGCGACGATCTCGGCGATCTTCCGCACGCGGCCGGCTGGCGTCTTCATGTTGTTCGTCCTGAACCCGATCGCGAACAGGTTCTGCTTGCTCAGCGTCGTGAACGTCCTGAGGGCGGCCGGACTCGCCTCGATGGCCGCACGCAGGTCGGCCGGGAGGTTGTCGGCCGACGTGGCGCGGATCGGTGCGTAGGCCCTGTCCCAGCGCCCGTCGGCCTTCGCCGCATCCACCTGGCGCTGGCCGTGCGGCGTCATCCGCCCCTCGGCCGTGAGGCGCGCCACATGCTCGCGGTTGATCTGGCTCCACAGGCTCTTCGCGCGCCGCGGCGTGTACCGCTGCAGGTACGACTGCGCGTCGTGCCCCTTGAGAATGCCGTCGATCCAGCCCCAGCACAGCGCCACGTCGAGCGCATCGGCAAGCGTGATCGACGCCAGACCCGAGCTCTTCTTGTAGATGCGCAGCCACACTTCGGGCGTGTTGTCGTGATGCGCCCGCATCCAGCGCTCGAACGAGGCACCGTCCGGAAACGACAAGGCAGAAGTCACGAGTCGCAAGTCTGAAGACCGAAGAGAAGGATGACGTGAAACGGACGACGTGAGGAGGCGAACATCACATGAGCTTCGTCGTCAGATGTCGTCGCCGGGTGGCGTCGAGGCCATGATCGGATCGTCGGCCGTGGTGCCGCCTCCTGCAAAGCCCAACGCCAGAGCTGACCGATGCACGCCAACCGACTGACAATGCCACAGGCGCCGGCAAGCGGCGCATCCGCGCAGGCCACCCGACTCCCCGCGATGTTGCTGGCGCAGGTGGCCGAGCGACTGCGCGTGTGGGCCGTGCTGTACGCGTTCGTGTTCTTCACGGTCGCCATCGTGCCCGCCTTCATCCTGCCGGCCGACCGCGCCCATTTTCTCGCCTCGCCCTGGCGCTGGCTGCCGCCGGTGGTCTCGATCGCCTGCGCCATCGTCGTCGCCGTGCTGGTCTCACGCCCGCGGCTGCCGGCACCCGTCGTGGTGCGGCTCGGGCTGGCGTTCCAGGTCGTCGGCAGCTACGGCATCGCCGCGGCCGAGTTCCTCGATCCCTCGCCGGCGTACCCACGGGTGCCGTTCATGGGGCTCTCGTGGGTTGCCGTCTGGATGCTCAGCTTCACCGTCACCGTTCCCAGCCCGCCATCGTGGGCGCTCACCGCGGCGCTGGGCTCCGCGAGTGCGGTGCCCGTCATCGCCGCCGTCACGGCTCTGCGCGGGACGGCGCCACCGTTCGACCCGCTGCGGTACGGACTGCACGTCGTGCTGCCGTACCTGCTGGTCGTGCTGATCGCGTACATGGGCGCGCGGCTCGTGTACCGCCTGGGCACCGAGCTCACCCGTGCCCTCGACCTCGGCAGCTACCGCCTGCTCGAGCGGGTCGGGCACGGCGGCATGGGAGAGGTGTGGCGGGCGCAGCACCGCCTGCTCGCGCGCCCCGCGGCCGTGAAGCGCATTCGTCCCGAGCTTCTCGAGACTTCGAGCGGCTCCCGGCAGGCCGAACTGCGCGCGCGATTCGAGCGCGAAGCCCGGACGATCGCGCAATTGAAGTCGCCGCACACGATCGACCTGTTCGACTACGGTGTCACCGACGATGGGGCGTTCTACTACGTGATGGAGCTGCTCGAGGGCTTCGACCTGAAGACGCTCGTCGGGCGGGTCGGTCCGATTCCCGTCGAGCGGACCGCGCACCTGCTGGCGCAGGTCTGCCATTCACTGGCCGAAGCGCATGCCGCCGGCATCGTCCACCGCGACATCACGCCGGCAAACGTCGTCGTGTGCCGCTATGGGCTCGACGTCGATTTCGTGAAAGGCCACGATTTCGGCCTCGCCAAGCCGCAGGCCGCCGCCGTGCCTGCCGATGGAGGCACCACACGCGCGGGCGGCGCGGCCGGGGGCACGCCCGCGTTCATGTCGCCCGAGCAGGCGCTGGGCGAGCGCGCGATCGATGGTCGGTCGGACATCTATGCCGTCGGCTGTCTGGCGTACTGGCTCGTGACCGGACAGGTCGTGTTCCCGAACCTCACGCCGATGGCCACGCTCATCGCGCACACACAGGCGCCTCCGGAACCGCCGTCGCAACGATCGGAGCTGCCGATTCCCGCCTCGTTCGACGCGCTCGTGATCGCGTGCCTTGCCAAGTCCCCGGCAGATCGTCCGACGACGGCCGGGGAGCTCGCGGCGCGGTTCGAGACGTTGCCCGACGTGCCGCCGTGGACGAGCGCACGGGCGCGCGCATGGTGGGACCTGCATCGGCCCGAGGCGTGAAAAGGCAGAAGTCAGAAGTCAGAAGTCAGAAGTCAGAAGTTGAAGTCAGAAGGTGAAGTCAGAAGTTGAAGTCAGAAGGGCACAGCAGTTCCGAGGGAGAAGGAGTCCGAAGGCCGAAGGCCGGCCGCCGAAGGCCGACGACGATGGCCTTCTGTTCGTCATCGCGGTCGTTCGAGCTTGTACAGATAGCGCAGCAGCCCGACGTTCAGCACCAGGCAGCCGAGGCTCGCAAGCGCGGCAGGCCAGACGACGGTCGAGTCGCCGCCGAGGAAGGCGTTCATCGTCGCGGTGAACAGCCAGAGCTGCAGGATCACGACGATCAGCACGAACGCCAGCATGCCGTAGATGATCGTGCTGCGTTGGTCCCGCGTGAAGGCGCGACGTGGACGGACCATCTAGGTGGTCCTCCAGTCGATGCCCGTCGCATACACGTCGTCTCCGCGTACCTCGACGCGCACGCGCGGCAGTGGGCGCGGAGGAGGGCCCGCGATCACGTTACCCGATCGCAGGTCGAAGATGCCGTTGTGGCAGGGGCAGAGCAGCGTGCCATCGTCCATGCGGGGCGTGACGGCGCAGGCCAGGTGCGTGCACTTCTGGCCGTACGCGACGAGTTCCGATTCCGAAAGCCGGATCAGCAGGCAGTTGTCGTGCTCGCCTGGGTAGTAGAAGACCTGCGCGCCGCCCACCGGCAGCTCGCCGAGGGACGCGATCCGCACCGCCGGCAGCGCCGCCTTGTCGCGTAGCCACTGCTGGGCCGCAATCCAGAACTGGCCGGTCGTGAAGGCGCCGCTCGTGAGCACCATGAACTTCATGAAGTCGCGGCGCTCGACGTAATGGTCCGCCGGCCAGTCGATGGGGAAGTCCTGCCGCCAGGCGGGCTGCTCCTCGGCGGGACGGAAGTCGGGCGCCACCGTGAGGCGCTCGCCCTCACCGACCGGTGCGTACAGGTTCGCAGGCGCCGTACCGGCCAGGCCCTCCCGCTCGGGCG
>JAEYZV010000578.1 GCA_023427865.1 Acidobacteriota bacterium | reverse complement strand
GGGCCACGCTCGGGGAGCGGGCCCTACCAGTTTGCTGGCCCCGTCAGAACGCCACGTTCAGCGACGCCCAGAACCGCAGCGGCTCCTGCAGGTTGTTGTAGGGGCTGGCGTACTGGACCTGGCCGTTCAACTCGTATGGCTCGTACGCCAGGAAGTCGGTGTTCAGCACGTTGAAGACGGTCGCGTTGAGCGTGAGCCGACGCGATAGCGTGTAGGAGCCGCCGACGTGCACGAGGCCATACGGCCTGTACGCGCCGAGGGCCGCTTGCGCTGCGCGGGCCGCGGCGCTCGTGCCGCGCGTCCGGCTGCTGCGCGCCTCCACCCTCAGCCACGTGCCCAGACGGTCGGTCGCCGTGTAGCGCACGTTCGTGTTGAACATGTGCCGCGGGGTGTTCGTGAGCGGCTGGCCCGCCTGCGCGCCACTGCGCTGCTCGCTCTCGGTGAACGTGTAGTTGGCCAGCAGGTGCCATCGCGTGCCGAACGAGACGCGGGACGCCGCCTCGATGCCGCGCGTCACCGCCTCGTCGACGTTGATCGATTGCCCGAACAGCTCGACGTTCGGCCAGTTGCCGAAGTCCATGCAGCCGGGACGGTTCGGCGCACCGCGGAAGCTGCAGTTCTCGAACCCGGGGCCGCTGGCGATCTTGTCCTGGAACTCGTTGTTGAAGACGCCGACGTTGGTGCTGAAGCGCCCGCGCACGTAGTACGCGCTCACTTCGGTCGTGGTGCTGGTCTCCGGCTTCAGCGACGGGCTGCCGATGAGCGGGATCGTGCCCTGCCCGCCGAACCCGGTGATGCCTTCGGCGAGCTGCTCGAGGCGCGGCGTCTTGAAGCCGCGGCTCACGCCGCCCTTGATCGTCCACCGCGCGGACGGCGTGACGACAAGGTAGGCGCGCGGGCTCGTGGCGCCGCCGAACGTGCCGTGGTGATCGTGGCGGATGCCGAGCGTGAGCGACGTGCGCGACGCGAGCCGCCACTCGTCCTCGGCAAACAGCGCCTTCTGCACGTGAGCGTACGGTGCGGGCGCCACGGCATCGATCATCGACGCATCCCACCACTGCCCGCCCACCGACAGCGTGTGCCGGCCGGCGGGCGCGATCACCTTGGCGTCGACGATCGTGTTCGTGGCCCGGAGGGTGCGCGGATCACCGGCGACGCGTCCCGGCGTGCCCGGCGGAATGGTGCGGCCATGCGTCTCGGTCGTGTTGCGCGTCAGGCTCGCGTCCACGAGCCCGAAGCCGAAGCGGCCGTTGTACGCCGCCACGGCCTGCCGGCGATCGAACTGCAGTTCTTCCGCGTAGCCGCCCTGCACGCCGAGGGTGCCCAGTTGCCGGCGGCTGTTGTCGTACGCCTGGAAGGCCTCGTCGGCATCGACGATGAGGTCGTGGTCGGCGTGCGGCAGCCCCGAGAGCCGCGCGCCGATGGTGCGGACGTCCGCGGCCGTCGGGCACATGCCGAACGACGTGACCGGCACGTCCTGGCCGAGCCGATCGGCGTAGCGGAGCGTCGCGGCCTGGCGGTGGTACGCGCTGCCCCTCACGGCGAGACCGAGCGTGCGCGAGCGCAGCGGGCCGGCAAGATAGGCGGTGCCCTGGCTCGTGTTGCCGTAATCGCTCTCGGACTGCAGCGTCGCGTCGATGGTGGCGGTGCCGCTCCAGCGATCGGCGACTTTTCTGGTGATGATGTTGACCACGCCGCCCATCGCGTCCGATCCGTACAGCGTCGACATCGGTCCGCGCACCACCTCGATGCGCTCGATGGCGCCGACCGGCGGCATGAAGCTCGTCGCCGTCTCGGTGAAGCCGTTCGGGGTGACGTTGCCGGCGGCGTTCTGGCGCCGCCCGTCGACGAGCATCAGCGTGTAGTCGCTCGGCATGCCTCGCATGCTGATGCTGAGGCCGCCGGTCTTGCCGACGTCCTGGCCCACGTCCACGCCCTCGACGTCGACGAGCGCCTCGGCGATCGTCGCGAACCGCCGCTGCTCGAGCGTCTCGCGCGGCACGAGCGTGACGCTGGCGGGCGCCTGTCGGACCTGCTGCTCGAAGCCGCCCGCGGTGATGGTGACGGCCTCCGTGAGGGCGGCGACTTCGAGGCGGGTGTCGACCCGCGTCGCCGGGTGTCGGTCGATGCGCAGGTCGAGCGCCGAAGGCTCGAAGCCCGGCTTGAAGACGAGCAGTTGATAGGTGCCGGGGGCGAGGGTGGCAGTCCAGTGACCGCCGGCGTCGGTGCGGATGGGCGCCGCCGCGGCCGCTCCGCAGCTGAGGGTCACCTCCGCGCCCGGGACCGCCGCCTGCGACGGGTCCACGACCGTGCCGCGGACTTCGACTCTGACGGAACCGGGTCTGGCGCAGGCGCCCAACACGGCTGCCGTGGCTGATCGGTCCTGAGCCGCCACCGTGATGGGCGTGCCGAGCAGGGTGGCGCAGGCCAGGCTGACGGGCACGCATGCCGCGCAGCGCCTGTATGTCGCCAATGGGCAAGGGGGACGGGAGAAGACCGGCTGACGGGGGACGGGACGGACCACCTGAGAGGCTCCTTGACGCAATGAAGGGGCGGAGACGCGGCGCATGATGGACTGAGACTGAGATCCAGTCTCAGATCTGCGTCGCGAAGCCTATCCCCGGAACTGCGACCAGTCAAGTCGTATTTGCAACTCCTTCGCTCGCGCGGAGGAAGGGGCGAAGCCTCGCGGCGGTGCCGCCCCGCCGTTGCTGCCTGCCGATGTGCGCCGGCGCGTAAGTGCAGGCCTGACAGGGCCGGCGCTCCGGCGCCGCAGTACGATCGCGCCGCGCTCCTCGCGATTGCTGCACATGCCTGCCTTCCGCCCACCCCGACGACCCACATCACCGCTGCCAGCCGACGTCGAGACCTGGCGCGACGAGCACTGGTGTCGCGAGGAGGCGCGGCGCATCGAGACACCCGCCGACGCGGAGCGGTTCGTCGAGCGCGTCGGGTTCGTGGCCTGCCTCACCGACGCGCGGCGCCCCGGACCGTCGCTCTACACGGCGGTGTGCGGTCGCCGCGACGCGGTGTTGCCACGCCATGTCCAGACCGATGACGAGGCGTCGCACACCTGGCTGCTGAAGGACGAGGTGATCCGGCGCGGCCGCGTCTGGTACGGCAAGCTCGCGCGCGGCAAGGCGACGTTCATCGCGCCGCGGCTCGTGCCGCACTTCAATGCGATCTGGGGAGTCCGTCGCGCGGCGGAGTCCGCCCGGCTCGGCAGCGACGCGCGCGCGATCCTGCGCGTGCTCCGTCGCGAGTGGGAGATGAGCACGGCCGACCTCCGCGACGAGGCGGGCATCCGCGACCGACGGGCGTTCACCGCCGCGCTCGACGAGTTGCAGGCCGCGATGCTCGTCGTGCCGAGCGAGGTCTACTACAAGCCCAAGTTCACCTACGTCTGGTCGCTGGCCATCGGACGCTTCCCGGACGCCCTGCGCCGCAGGGTGGCGCGCGATGCGGCGCTCCGCGAGATCGCCAGGACCTTCCTCGCCTCGGCGGGTGGCACCGTCCCCGGCGAACTGGCGCGCGTCACCGGCATCGATCGTCGCGAGATCGGCCTGGCGCATCGCGCGCTCGTTGCCGAAGGGTTCGCGACGATGCCCGCCCGCGGGACGTACCGGCTGGCGACGCTCACCCCGTCGGCCGCCGAAGGCTGAACGATCCAATACCGTGCAGCGCCCGTCGGGCAAGGCCCGACGGCTACGTACGAATCCTTCGTGCGCCTATGGCACGACGGCCACGGCGCGCAGCGGTCCGCCGCTGCCGCCGCCGACCTTCATCGGCAACGCGAAGAGCAGCGCCCCACGCGCCGGCAGCCTCTCGAGGTTCGTCAGGTTCTCGAACCCCGGGACGTTGGCCGCTGCCAGGATCCGGTGCGCCTCGAACGTCGCCGACTGCCCGCGGTCGAGGCTTGCCGTGTCGATGCCGACGGCCGCAATCCCACGTTCGCCGACCAGGAACGTGGCGGCATCCGGGTGCAGCCCGGGGAAATGCAGTTGCGCCACCCCGGCTTCGCCCCGCAAGGCTGTGCCCAGGTAGCGCTCGGCGTTGGGCCACCGCGACGACCATCCGGTGCGGAGCAGCACCCGGCTGCCGCGCTCGATCGGCCCATGCTGCGCTTCCCACCGCCGCAGATCGTCGACGGTGATCAGGTAGTCGGCATCCGCGCTGGCGCGGTCGCTCACGTCCACGACGAGGGCGGGACCGACGAGCCGCTCGAGTGCGATCGCTTCGGTCGTGTCGTGCGCGGCCGCGAAGTGGATCGGCGCGTCGAGGTGCGTGCCCCCATGTTCGGTGGTGTGGATGTTGTTGGCCGCGTAATGCCAGCCGCCCGTCGTCGTGCCGTCGAACACGGTCTCGAGCCGGAACGAATCCGAGCTCGGCCAGACGAGCGTGTCCTTGTCGAACGTGTGCGTGAGATCCACGAGCGTAGCCTTCGCGAGCGCGGCGGCAAGCGATGGCGCTGCGTCGCGCGGGGCAATGGCCCCCGCGTCGTCCTGCACGGAGGAGGCGCATCCGGCAACGAGCGACAGCGCGCAGGCAACGGCCGCGGTGCCAGACAGACGAAAGGGATTGGACCGGCGGTGCGACATGGCACGCAGGGTACAGCCAGCAGCGGCGCACGGGCTACGCTTGTGCCATGGACCTCGACGCAGCGGACGGGTTCGAGGCGGAGGTCCGCGCCACCGGCAGCATCTCCCGTGCCGGTGACTGGTCGCTCGTGCTGCACTCGGCGGGCGTCAGCCATCGCCTCGACATCCGCGAGGGTGTCATCGTCATCTCGGTGCCGAGCGCCGAGATCGGACGAGCGCGCGAGGCCCTGGAGGCGTTCGACGAGGAGAGCCGGCCCGTGGTCGAGGTGCCGACCCCGGATCTCGGGCCGAGTCCGCTCGGCCTCGCGTTCGCGGTGCTCCTGGTGGCGTTGCACGCCGCGGCCGGCGCGCGTGACCACGGCGTCGCCTCGGTGTGGTTCCAGGTCGGCAGCGCTTCGGCGCAGGCGATCGTCGCCGGCGGCGAGTGGTGGCGGGCGATCACGGCGCTCATGCTGCACGCCGATCTGCTGCACCTGCTCGGCAACGTGATCGCGTCGCTGCTGTTCGTGTCGGCGGTGGGGCGTTGGCTTGGCGTCGGGCTCGGCGGGGTTGTCATCCTCGCCGCCGCGACCGCGGCGAACCTGCTCACGGCCCACTTCTACCAGGTGCGGCACGTATCGGTCGGCGCGTCCACCGCGACCTTCGCGGCACTCGGCGTGCTCTCCGGGTTGCAGATGATGCACCGCCGGCGACACGGCCTGCCCCGACGGCGACGGCATGCCTGGGTTCCGCTGGCGGCGGGTCTCGGTCTCATCGTGATGCTTGGCAGCAGCGAGCGCGCTGACCTCGTGGCGCACGTGTGCGGTCTCGGGACCGGCGTGGTTGCGGGCGTTGCCGTGGGCGCGGCGTGCCGGCGACCGCCCGGGCAGGTCATCCAGGGTGCGC
>JAEYZV010000550.1 GCA_023427865.1 Acidobacteriota bacterium | reverse complement strand
AGCGCGAGGTGGGCGGCCGCGAGCGCCGCCGCCGGCCCTGCCGCTCCCATGGCGATGCCGACGCTCGCGCGCGCGAGCGCGGGAGCGTCGTTCACGCCATCGCCGATCATCGCGACCCCGCCGTGCTTGGCCCGCAGGGCCTCGATCGCCTCGGCCTTCTCCTCGGGCAGCAGGTGCCACCGCACCAGATCGATGCCGACCTGCCGGCCGATCGCGTTGGCGACCTGCTCGTTGTCGCCGGTGAGCATCACGATTGGCGAAATGCCCAGTCTCCGCAGTCTGGTCAGCGCGGCCGCCGCGGTCGGCCGCGGCGTGTCGGCCACGCCGATTACGCCGAGCCAGCGCGAGCCGTGACGCACGACGAACGTGCTCCGCGCCTGCTCCTCGAGTCGGCCCACGGCATCGCGCACGCGCGGCGGCACCTCGTCGGGCGTGTCCGCCCACATGCGGAGGCTGCCGATCTCGACGCGCTCTCCCCCGACCATGGACCGCACACCGCGCGCGGTCACGCTCTCGAGCGCACCCGCCTCCGGCAACGCCAGCGCGTCGGCATCGGCGCGCCTCACGACGGCCTCCGCGAGCGGGTGCTGCGATCGCCGCTCCACGGCCGCGGCCACCCGCAACACCGTAGTCGCATCGGCATCGATCGGCACGAGGTCGGTGACCTCCGGACGCCCGATCGTCAGCGTTCCCGTCTTGTCGACGGCGAGCACCTGCACCGTGCCGAGCGACTCGAGCTGCGCGCCGCCCTTCACGAGCACGCCGTGCCGCGCCGCCTGGGCGATGCCCGACAGGATCGCTGCCGGCGTGCCGAGGGCCAGGGCGCACGGGGAGGCCGCCACCAGCAGCGCCAGGCCACGGTAGATGCTCGTCTCCCACGGCCACATGCCGAGCAGCGGCGGCACGACGATCAGCAACACCGCACCGATGAGCACGAGTGGCACGAACACGCGCTCGAAGCGGGCCGTGAGCTTCTCCGTATGGCCCTTCTTCGCCTGCGCCTCTGCGACGAGCGAGATGATGCGGTCCAGCGTACGTTCGCCAGCGCCTCCGGTCGTCTCGATCTGCAGCGAGCCGTCGCCGTTCACCGTCCCGGCGAACACCTGGTCGCCGGGCGCCTTGTCCACCGGCACCGACTCGCCGGTGATCGGCGCCTGGTCCACCGCCGATCGCCCTTCGATGACGATGCCGTCCACCGGGATCCGTTCGGCCGGGCGTACGAGCACGAACGCGCCATGCACGACCTGCTCGACCGGGACGACCTCGTCGCGCCCGTCCTGGCCGAGCACGCGCGCGGTCGTGGGCGTGAGCTCGCCCAGCGCGCGAATCGCGCCCGTCGCCCGGCCCATCGCGTACCGCTCCAGCGCGTTGGCCAGGGAGAAGAGGAAGAGGAGGAACGTGCCTTCGACCCACTCACCAAGCGCGGCAGCACCAATCGCTGCGAGCAGCATCAGCAGGTCGATGTCGGCGTGGTAGCGACCCTCGCGGATGACGGCGATGTTCTTCCGGACCAGTTCCCACGATCCGAAGGTGCCCGACGCGAGGTAGAGCACGACGGCCCACTCGTGCGGCAGCCCGGCGAAGCGCTCGCCGATCCAGCCGGCGAGCATGAGCGCGCCACAGGCGAGGCTCAGCGCGAGCTGCAGGTCGACATGCCACCGCGATCGCGCCGCATCGACGCTCATGTCGCTCACGTCGCTCAACCCTGCACGACCCGCAGCACGCGCAGCGCCTGCTCCCAGCGTGCGATCTCGTCGAGCATGACGGCCGCCGACCGATCGAGCCCCGGCTCGGACGAGAACGTGCCCGCGGCATCGATACGCGTCGTGAACATCGGGATGGCCACGGCTTCCACGATCGGCACCATCTTGAGGCCGCTGAGGACGGGCTTGACGGCCTGCACGCCGCGCAGTCCGCCCGAGATTCCTCCGTAGCTCACGAACCCCACCGGCTTGTACGCCCACTCGTGCACCAGATGGTCGAGCGCGTTCAGAAGGCTCGGCGGCGTGCCGTGGTTGTATTCGGGCGTGACCAACACGTACGCGTCCGCGCGCGCCACGCTCTCGCTCCACGCCCTCGTGTGCGCGTGCGCGTACTTGCGGAGGCGCGGATGCTCGGGCTCGTCGAACATCGGCAGCGCGACGGTCGCGAGGTCCACGACCTCGACGTCGAATGCCCCATGGTCACGGGCCTGCTGCTCGAACCACGCAGCCACGGCAGGCCCCTTCCGGCCCTGGCGGGTGCTCACGACGATGATCTGCAGGACAGCCATCGCTTCAGTATGCCCTTGGCGCCGTGAGAACCGGGTGAGACGCTACTGCCGGAGCAGCCACACCTCGTGCAGCCGCGAGTGCTGCCGCCAGTTGCGATCGCTTTCGTCGATGTCGTCGAACGTCAACGTGAGCCGACGCGTCTGCACCGCCTCCCGCGGCACCACGTACTCCTTGAACGCCCCGAACGTCGTGCCATAGGACCGCGGCCTGGCAGCCACCCCGTTGATGCGCAGCCGCGCATCCCCGTTGCCGTTCAACCGGACCACGTACGTCGCCTCGGGATCGACCTGCTCGTAGACGATGGCCAGCGGCCAGCGCAGGCTGTCCTGCCACGACAGGCGCTTGCGGCTGCGGCCCTGGTCCTCCCACTGGAAGTGGGGCGTGGGGCCCGACTGCACGCCCCCCGAGGTCCCCGCGCGCGCCCGCTGCACCCGCGGCGACTTCGCGATGTTCCCCACATCGTCATAGAAGCTGCCCGGCCCGGGTGACTCCCAGCGTGCGAGCGCCTCGAGCGCCGACACGCGATCGGCCTCGGCCGGCATCGCCGCCACGCGGCCGAACTCGTCCTCGAGCCACCACCGGTTGTTGAGGGGGTGCTGCAGGAAATCGAGCACGGCGCCACGCTCGGTGCCGCTCGCCTTGTAGCGCGGGGTGTCGAGCTGCATGCCGATCGACGCGAACAGCGCCGCGCCGAGCTCCTCGATGCGCGCCCGCCAGTCGTCGTGCGGCCCGGGCGCATCGGCCTCGGCGAGCACCGCGCGGGCACGATCGATGGCCGCGGCCGAGCCGTTGCTGCGCGCCTCGAGCAACGCCTCGTTGGCGCGTGCCTCGATCCTCGTCTCGCGCAGCAGGCGATGGCGCGTGTAGGCATCGAAGTAGGCGCGGAACAGCGCCTGCTGCCACCGCCAGTCGTCCTTCAGCGCGGGCGTTTCGCTTTCGAGGTTCTTCCACGCCGCAAGCGTGCCGTCGACGGCGCCGTTGGTGGCGAGTGGGCCTTCCCAGTTCTTCTCGAGCGCGAGCAGGCCGTCGGCGGCGCGGACGGCGACCGGCTCGCCGAAGAACAGGCGGGCGTATTCCACGAGGATCTCGCGCGGCGTCGAGGAGGGGTGCCAGGCCTTGCGGCTCCAGATGGCCTTGTTCACGTCGTCGTTGACGCCATCGGAGTAGCTGATGAAGCCGTCGGTGTGCGAGGCGATGCGGTCGTGGAGGTTCGCGTAGAAGACCGGACGCGGGTTGATCGGCTCGCGGCCGAGCGTCAGGTTGAAGGCCGGGTCCCAGTCGGGCACGACGTACTGCGCGCGCACGGTGTGCGTGACGTCGGGATAGTCCCGCAGGCGGAGGCGGGGGTGCAGGCGCGCCCGCGTCTCGAGCAGCGGCGGGCTGCTCGGTCCTGCCACGAGCCCGCCGAACCAGGGCCACGACGAGGCGTTCACCTGCGTGTAGATCCAGTCGATCTGGTCCTGCGGGAACCACTGCAGCGACAGCCACACCGTCGCCTGTGGATGATGCTTCCTGACGCGTGCGGCGAGATCCTGCAGGTACGGCAGCACCAGTTGTGCGGCGTTGTGGCCGGGGTCGCCACCCGGGACGAAGATCGCGTCGAGCCGTGGCATCTTCTCGAACAGCGCCTCGAGCGTATCGAGTGTCCTGGCGCGCAGCGCTGCGTCGGCAAGGTCGAAGTCGGCCGGCGTCCAGATCCAGTAGTCGAGATCGTACCTGGCGCAGACCCGGCTGATGGCGACGTTCATCGCCTCGCGCGACAGGGTGAAGTGCGGGCTCACCCGCGTGTCCTGCAGCGGGATGTTCTCGATGCTGTTGGCGCCAAAGAGCGCCAGCTCACGGATGTACCGGTCGTAGCGCGCCTCGTCCCACGCGTCGTAGGTATTGGAGTGCTGCCGGTACCCGAGCTGATGGCCGCGAATCGCGTAGGCAGGCGCCGACGCGACGTCGAGCGCCGCCGGGATGCCGCGAGACGATGCTGCCGTGCCGCCCGGCGTCCACCGCAGCGACCGCAGCAGTTCGCCGACGCCGAAGAGCGCGCCCCGCCCGTCCGCCCCGAGCACCCACACGACCGTCTGCGGGCCCCGCGCCTCCACCTTCACGTGGAAGCCTTCGGGCCTCCGCGCCTCGTCCGGCGATGGCGGCAGCCGCCCGCCGGCGACCTCGCCCCACGGCAACGCGACGCCCGGCGCGAGCCCGGAGGCAATGGCCACCACGACGGGTGCCGACGCCGGCCACGTCGTCGAGACGGGCAGGCGCTGTCCGAGGCGCGCCTCCAGTTCTTCCTGCAGCACCTCGGCGGCGGCGCGCTCGCCTGCCGGCCTGGGGTCGGCGCGCACGACGATCGTCGCGCGTCCGAGATCGACGAGGGGGTCGGAGGCCGCAGCTGGCGCGGCGACGAGTAGCGACAGGAGCAACGGGAGCGACAGGGTCACGGAACGGGACGGGAGGGACACCGTGCGCTTGTATCACGGCCGCGAGGGAGAGTCAGCCCTGCTCGCGCAGCATGGCGGCATACAGGCCGTCGGCGGCCACCAGCGCGTCATGCGTGCCGCGCTCCACGATGCGGCCGGCATCGAGCACGAGGATCTGGTCGGCGTGCCGGATCGTCGCCAGGCGGTGGGCGATCACGAACGCCGTACGCCCGGCAAGGAGGTGCTCGAACGCGTCGAACACGAGCCGCTCCGACTCCACGTCGAGGCCGGACGTCGGCTCGTCGAGCAGGACGATCGGCGCGTCGCGGACGATCGCTCTCGCGATGGCGAGGCGCTGGCGCTGCCCGCCCGACAGCGGATGCCCGCCGGTGCCGACGACCGTGTCGTACCCCTCGGGCAGGCGCACGATGAACTCGTGCGCATGCGCCGCGATCGCCGCCGCCTCGATCTGCTCCCGCGTGGCATCGGGCATGCCGTAGGCGATGTTCTGCCAGACGGGCGCGCCGAACAGCTGCGATTCCTGGAGCACGAACGCCATCTGCCGTCGGAGCGAGCGCGCGGTCACGTTGCGCACGTCCACGTCGTCGACGAGCACCTGGCCGCTCGTCACGTCGTAGAAGCGGGGGATGAGGCTCACGAGCGTGCTCTTGCCGCTGCCGCTGCGCCCGACGAGGCCGATACGCTGCCCCGGCTCGGCGACCAACGACACGTTCAACAGCACGGGGCGCCCGGGCTGGTATGCGAACGTCACGTCGCGGAACTCCACGCGTCCCCGGATGGGTCCAATCGCCCGTCGGTCTGGCGCGCGCGGCAGGCGCTCGTCGGCGGCGAGCACCTCACGCACGCGCTCGAGCCCCACCGACGCCTGCGCGACGGTCGTGGTCGTGCGCGCAAGTGACTGAATCGGCGAGAAGAGACGCGAGAGGTAGGCGAGGAAGACCACGAGCCCTCCCGCCGTCATCGCGTCGTCCAGCACGAGGCGCGCCCCGAACCAGAGCACGGCGGCCGTCCCCGAGGCCACGAGGACGGTGACCGCCGACGGGAGCAGCGCGCGCAGGCGGCGTGCGCGCAGTCCCGCCTCGACGCTCTCCAGGCTCTTGGCATCGAGCCGCTGCTGCTCGAACGTCCCCTGCGCGAACGCCTTGACCACGCGGATGGACGTGAGGCCTTCCTGGACGATGGACACGAGCTCGCTCTGCCGCCGGCGGACGTCGTGCGTGGACGCCTTCAGCAGGTGTCGCAGCCGGTACGCGAAGATCGCGAGCAGCGGCGTCACCGACATCGCCACGAGCGTGAAGTTCCAGTTGAGCGAGAGCATCACCACCAGCACGCCGGCGATGGTGAGGACGTCGACGACCATGGAGACGAGCGACTGCGACGCGAAGTCCTGCACGGCGCGCACGTCGTCGGTGATCGTGCTGATCAACGGCCCGAGTTGCCGGCGGTCGTAGAACGAGAGCGACAGGCGCTGGAGGTGCGCGTAGATCGACTGACGGAGGTCGTGCGCGACCCACTGCCCCACGCTCGCCGTGTTGTACGCGCTCGCGTAGCCGGCGGCGGCCTCGACGAGGGCCACGACGACCGTCGCGGCGACGGCGAGGTTCAGGATCGTCAGGGGCGTCGCAGCGCCGAGGAGGCGTTCGAGGGCGGGAGGGAGCGGTTCGGCGCCGAGCACCGAGTCGAGCACGACCTTGAGCGGCCAGGGCGATGCGAGCCTGGCCGCGGTCTGCACGGCCATCGCCAGGGCCACGAGGGCCAGCGTGCCCCGGTAGGGCCCGAGGAGTTCGGCGAGGAATCGCGACGCGCCCGGCGCCCGCTCCTGCATCACGCGCGACCCACGCGGTTCAGCCTGCAGCCTACGAAGGCCGAAGGCCGATCGACCAAGGCCGTCCGCTTCGCTTCACTCCGATTGCCTCGCGATGTCGGAGGCGTGCGCCTGCACCTTTCGCACGGCCTCGACGAT
>JAEYZV010000519.1 GCA_023427865.1 Acidobacteriota bacterium | reverse complement strand
CGCCCCGCGGCGCCCCCCCGCCGGGGGGGCCCGCGTCACGAGGAAACTGGCAGCGAAGAAGCGCTGACGCCTCGTCGTCCTGCCGAGCGACGGTCAGCTTTGCGCGGGCAGCACCAGCTCGGTCTGCACGTCGAGCGGTCGCCCCAGGATGCTGCCGACCGGCGACGTCGCCAGGACGTGGCGATGGAGTTCCTGGAGCTGCTGCTCGCTCGCGTCGGCGTCGAGGTGCACCCGCGTCGTGATCCCCGAGAACCCCGCCGGCACGTCGGCGTCGATGCCGAAGAACCCGGCGAGATCGATGTGTCCGTCGACGTCCACCGACAGGCTGCGCACCTCGATCCCGCGGACCGCCGCGTTGAGCGTGTAGCCAATCGCCAGGCACGACCCGTATGCGGCGAGCACTGCCTCCACGGGGTTGGGTGCCTTGTCCGATCCTCCGAGCTGATCGGGCTCGTCGAGCCGCAGCGTGTGCGTGCGGATGCGCGACTCGCAGGCGAACCCGCCGGTCCAGGTCGTGCTGGCGCGCCAGCGCGTCTGGCCGGCATCGCGGTTCTGCCGCACAGCCTCGACGAGATCGAGACACTGCCGCACCGGCACTCCGTTTACGCGATCGCTTGCCGAAAGAGTGTTCGTCGTGGACATGGAGGGCTCCCTGAAAACAGAAAGGCCCGCTTCCGATGGGGGAAGCAGGCCTGGCGACGGTACCAATCCCGGAGGATGGTGCTTACGCGTATGTTCGGCTTCCCTTCCGGACGTGTGCGCGCATGCGGGTGCGACAGCACTCGCGGCAACAGCAACACGCGCACATCCCGGGGGTGAGGGTCACAAGTGGATGGTACCTGACCCCCCAGGGACCGCCAGCGTGATGCCCGTCATAGCGTCGCGCGCGGCCATGAACCGCGGCTTGCCGCGACCGCGGGAGCGTCGCATACTGCTGTGCGAACCCCGCAGCAATCCTGGCTCCATGCCCATGCACGATGACTCGTCCGGCACGTTGGTGAGCGTGAGGGTCGACGGAGAGCGGACGCGCCGCTTCTCCGGGCCGTTCATCGTCGGCCGGGCCGCCGAGTGCGACGTCCAGGTGGACGACCACCACGTCAGCCGTACGCACCTCCGCGTCGCGATGGCAGGCGGACGCTGGACGTTCACCGATCTCCAGAGCAGCAACGGCGTGTTCGTCGATGGCAGGCGGGTCACGAGCGGGGCGATTCACGAGCATCTGACCCTGCGGCTCGGCGGCGAAGACGGTCCGGCTCTGGCACTGACGGTCGAGCGCGAGGACGCGAGCCGGCCTGCCGCCGTCGCCAACGCCGCGGACCGCTACTTCGGGAATCACGATCCCGACGAGCCCGCCGGGCCCCGGACGATGATGATTCGGCAGGCGTATCAGCAGGTGCAGCGACGCCAGAAGCGGCGCTACCTGTACGTCGTGAGCGCGCTCGCCCTCGTCGGCTTGGGAGCGCTTGCTTACGCGTGGCACGTGCAGGGGCGCCTCGACACGCAGACCGCGCGCGCGGCGGAGTTCTTCTACCTCCTCAAGGAAATCGACGTGCGCATCGCGGCCGCCGAGCAGGCCATGGCCGCCGCCGGCCGCACCATGGACGACACGGAGGCCCGCGCCAACCGCGAGCAACGACGAGCGGCGGAAGCCAAGTACGAGCAGTTCCTGGAGGGCCTCGACATCTACGGGCGACCGCTCACCGAGCAGGAGAAGCTGATCCTGAAGGTGACGCGGGTCTTCGGCGAGTGCGAGCTGATCGTCCCCCGCGACTACATCACCAGGGTGCAGGGCTACATCGACGGGTGGCGCCGCACGAAGCGCTTCGCCAACGCCGTGCGGCTGGCGCGCGAGCGGGGCTACGTGCGGCACATCGTCGAGGAGTTCGAGCGACAGAACCTGCCGCCGCAGTTCTTCTACCTGGCGATGCAGGAGAGCGACTTCAACGCGCGGGCGATCGGGCCGCCGACGCGGTACGGGCATGCGAAGGGCATGTGGCAGTTCATCGCCGACACGGGCGGGCGCTTCGGCCTGGCACTGGGGCCGGGGGCGAAATCGAACGTGTACGAGCCGAGCGACGAGCGGTTCCAGTGGCAGAAGGCGACGACGGCCGCGGCCAGGTACATCAAGGAAATCTACGCAACCGACGCCCAGGCGTCCGGGCTGCTGGTGATGGCGTCGTACAACTGGGGCGAGCGTCGGGTCGTCAACTTCATCCGGACCCTCCCCGAGAACCCGCGCGATCGCAATTTCTGGCTCCTCCTGCGCGACCACGGCGACAAGGTCCCGTCCGAGACGTACAAGTACGTCTTCAGCATCGTCTCGGCGGCCGTCATCGGCGAGAACCCGCGGCTGTTCGGATTCGACTTCGACAACCCGATCGAAGAGGTGCTCGGGTCGACGCGGGACGCGACGGCCGTCACCCGCCAACACGTCCCGCAGATTGTCGTCAACGCGTCGCGGTGAACGGGCACGGGCAATCGCCGAAGCCCGTGGCGGTGCCCGTCCACGTCCGCAACGTCGCATCGAGCTCGCCGACGAACGACAGGGTGACGCGGGTGGGGCCCGCCGCCGGCCCGAGCTCGAGACCGACCACCGACAACTGCCGCGGGTTGGACGCCGTACCGAGACCCTGGCGCGAGTTCACGAGCGAGGGCTCGGTCACCGTGGCGACCACCTGTGCCTGCGTCTGGCTCAGCACCATCGGATACCGGAACGCGCCGCTCTGCAGCCCGAGGCGGTTGTCGCTCGTCTGGATCGCGACGTTCCACACGCCGGTCACGGCGCCGATATGCACCTCGACGCGGTCCTGTGCCATCACGCCCTTGCTGTCGGTCACCGTCCCGATCACCGTGAAGCGGCCCGTGTTGTTGAAGACGTGCGTCGTGGCCGTGCCGATGCCGCCCGCCGACCCGTCGCCGAAGTTCCACGAGTACGTGAACGGCGGGGTGCCGCCGACCGGTGGGATCTCGTAGCGGAACGAGAACACGGTCGCCGACATCAGCCCGGCGCCGGATGGCGAGACGGCGAAGTCCTCGGTACGCAGGTCCGGCGCGATCGTCGTGGTGGCCGCGGGCGGCGCCGGTGGCGCGGGCGGCTCCGGCTCGATCGTCGTCGTCGGCGGCGGGGCGTCGCTCTTGAGCAGCAGCAGTTCGGGGAAGCCGAGCGGACTGCCCGGGCAGTCGCGCAGCGTGTTCCCGCCGGACCAGCGCAGCAGCTGGCTGTTCAGCATGCCCGAGAACTCGCGCTCGGCCGTGCACGCACCGACCGCAATCGTGAGCCGCCCCGAGAACTGGCCGTTGTCGGGCGTGCCCGTCAGCTCGCCGTTCACCTCACCGGTCGTGCCATTGCCCGTCTTGAACAGGCCGAATACCCCGTAGCGCTCCGAGCCCGGCGTCGGACCGCCGGCCCGCAGTTCGAAGAACAGGGTGAGATCGCTCGGGACGGTGGGCGCCGCGTCGAACGCGACGTAGCGTCGCGCCGGTACCACCGACGTCGTCGTCGTCGTGGCCGTCACGACGGTCACGTTGCCGGGGCCGACCGGGTTCTTCGACTCGCAGCCGACCAGCACTGCCGACAACAGGGCGCCCGACGCGATGAGCGGAAGCAGGGTGCGCATGGACGATCGCCTCAGAAAGACCAATCCAGGCCGACGACGGGAATGAACTTGTCGTGCAGGCCAGTGTCCCGCAGCGTGGTGAGGGCATTGAGCGACAGCACGAAGTTGCCCTTGACGTTCAACTTCAGCCCGGGTGCCAGCGTCAGCTTGCTGATGCCCTCGTCGAGGGCGACGATCGACTCCACCGACGTCACACCGAGCCGCCCGAGCTCGCTCGTCGGCGACGGCGTCTCGGTGGTCAGCCCGACACGTCCGGCCCCGAGGATGTGCCGGCCGAGCACGTCCACCAGCACCGTCAGCTTCGGTGCCGCTTCGAGCTCGAAGCCGGCGCCGTACTGGAACTGGTGGCGGGCCGACACGCGCCCGCGGCCCGTGTCGTCGGTGATCGCGTCGAGGCTGTCGCTCCAGTAGTCGAACCCGACGTTGCCGTGCGGCCGGAAGCGGCCCTTGCCGCTCGAGACGACGGCCGACACGAGCGTGCGCGTGATGCCGAGTCCGCGGAAGTTCTCGCGGTCGCCCGTGGGCAGCCGCACCGTCGCGACCAGCGCCACGCCGCCTGGGTCGGGCGGCCCCTCGCCGAACGAAGTGAGACGGTACTTGCCCGTGACGGCGATGTCGCCCAGCCCGGTGGCCGTGCCCGCCCCCTCCGCGAGCGTCACGACCTGCCCGCTGCCGTTCTCGACCCAGGCGATGCCGTCCACCGTCATCCGCACGAGCGGCACCGTCACCGAGACATCGAGCTTGTCGGTGACGCCGACCGAACTGGCCATGAGGAGGGTCTCGGACTGCAGGACGAGGCTGGCGAGGCCGCGCCGCGACCCCGACGCGGCCGGTGCCGCGCCGTCACGAAGCTGGAGGCGCTCCAGTGAGAAGTCGCCGAGTTCCGAATAGGACGCGGCGATGAGCGATGCGTAAAGGGCGACTTTCCCCTCGCCCGAGGTCAGCGCTCGTTCGGCGAACGACGGGCCGAAGCTGGTGGCCTGGCGTACCCTGAGCCCGGTGGCGGGATCGATCTTGTAGATGAACGACGGCGAGGCGGTCGGCAGCGGCGTCGTGCCGACCTCGAGCGTCGTGGCGAGCGCCAGGGCCGCGGCCGTGGCTGGTGAACCCGCGGTGCGTGCCAGTGTGCCGAGCGTGTCTGCCAGGGAGAGGCCTTCGGCGGCGGGTGCGGGCGATGCCGGCGCCGTCGGCGTCGCCTGCGCCAGCACGGGGCCACTGCACGCCAACACCAATACCGCAGCCCCGAACGCTGGACGCGTTACACGCATCGGCTGTCTCCCCGCATGTCGGACGACACTCCCGTACCGGTCCGCCGCATCGTTGGTGCGGCGGCCTTACGGCATTGCGTAACTTGGGTGCACGACGTGTATCGCACTGTTCCTTCGGGAAGTCAACGCTCTTCCCATCCAATCCGTACACCGCTCGCGCGCGACAGGGCCTCGCGCACGGCTGGCGTCAGGTCACCGAACACCTGGTGACCTCGGCAGCGACAGCCGGTACAACGCGAACCGGTAGTCACGCTCACGCATCTCGCGCACGACGGTGGAGGGCACCGCGCCGAGCGCCGCCTGGCAGTACGATCGTTGTATCGGATCGGCGGCGTTGCACCAGTAGTTCCAGTGCACGTACACCCCGCCTGCGTACCGTGCGCCCAGGTAGTCCACATACAGCGGGTTGACCGTCGCCAGCGACATCTGCCCGGCGTTGACACCCCAGACGTGGAACATCGCCGGGTTGTGCGTCAGGACGTACGCGTTGCGCGGCAGTCCCCAGGAGATCTCGCGCGCGAACCGCACGTCGGCCCTCGCCGCCCACGCCTCTTCCGTCGTGGCCCTCACCACTGGCGCATACCAGAGGAACTGGAACGCGAGGCCTGCGGCGACGAGTGCGCCTCCAGGCAGCGCGCGGGTGGCCCTGAGCCAGTGCGCCAGGCGAGCGGCCCCGAGGCCGCCGAGCACCGCCACCGGCGGGTACGTGAGCACCGAATAACGCACGTCCGCGCCGTAGTCGTAGCTCCCGGCATAGAAGAGGAGGGCGATGCCGAAGAAGGCCATGAAGTACACCAGCAGCGCCGCGCGTTCGAGACGCCACCCACGCCCGGCGATGCCGATCGCAGCCAGCGCGGTGAAGAGCACGGGGAAACGCTCGTCGCCGAGATAGAACGGCCCGTTCACGCGGAGGTTCGGCAGGACGTAGTCCCACGAGAGACGGGCCGCGGTCGTGCCCCATCCTTCGTTCCGGATGGCGAACAGGTGCGCCAGGTGCACGGCGACCAACGCGAAGGCCAGCAGGCCGGCCCATCCGAGTCGCCATCGGTCGGCCGCGGCGCGATGCCGCCACGCCAGGACGGCGAGCGGCGCGAGCACCAGCAGCGACTCCGGACGGAACTGCACGGCGTAGGCCGCAATGGCGACGGCGCCGACGACAGGCGCGACCGCGTTCGTCCGCCACGCCTGCAGCGCCGCGACGATGGCGAGCACGCAGGCCAGCGACGCGATCGGCTCCACTGCGGCCGTCGCCGACCAGAGCAGTTGATGAGGGGTCAGCGTCATCAGCAGGGCGGCGAACCTCGCCGCACTACGATCGGCAAACAGCAGGAGTGCGAGCAGGTACACGCCCCACACGGTACCGACCATCACCGCCGCGTTCACCACGAACGCCGCGCCCGGCCGCACGCCGGCCACCCGGTACACGAGGCTCAGGACGTGTGGGTACGCATACGGCTGCTTGTTGTACTCGGTCGCCCAGCACTGGAGGCGGCCGTATTCCACGTTGCCGTCGTTGCACATCTGCGCGCGACGGAGATCGGACATGTTCCGGCCGATCCCCTGGTAGATGTGCTCGTCGTAGAAGATGCGGTTCGTGCGCGGCGCGACGAGCGTCGTCAACGCCAGCGCCAGCGCGCCCAGCGCGGCCATCGCGGCGACGTCGCGCCATGCGAGCGACGCCCACAACTGGCGCGCGATCGCGGCCCCGCCGACCACCGCGATGACCAGGCAGGTCTCGAGCGAGAAGAACTGCGCAACCTTCAGTTGCTCACATAACGCCGCGGGCGCGCTGACGGTCACCCAGATCGTCACGACCGCGAGCGCAACGACCCACCCGGCGAGGAGCGCCGCCCGCTGGCGTCTGCCCGTGCGAACCCCGCCGACGGCGACGTTCACGAATGGACCGTCCTCCTGGACACGGCCGCAGCAGGAGCACAGGACGATCGCTCGATGCAGTAGTCGCCGATCGCCAGGGCATCGGCACCAGAGCGGACGAACACGTCGATGGCTTCCTCCGGCGTACACACGAGCGGCTCGCCGTGGATGTTCATGCTCGTGTTCAGCACGGCGCCGACGCCCCACCGGCGCCGCGCCTGGTGCAACAGCGCGGCGAAGCGGGTGGGTTCGCCGTCAGGCACCAGCTGCGGCCTGCAGGTGCCGTCCACGCTGAGCACGCCGGCCAGCCGCTCGCGCCGCTCCGGCCGCACCTCGTACGCCATGGTCATGGCGCGATTGCGCGCCCCCGTCCAGTCGGCAAACAGGCGCGGCCCCTCGCTCTCGAGCAGGCTCGGGCAGAACGGCTGGTACCAGACGCGCCGCTTCAGCACGAGATTGAGCCGGTCCCGCAACGCCGGCCGATCCGGGCGCGCCAGCACGCTGCGGCACCCCAGCGCCCGCGGGCCGTATTCCATGCGGCCCTGGAACCACAGCACGATGGCGCCCGATTCGAGCAGGTCGGCCGTGCGCGACGCCACGTCGGCCACCCGTTCGGGCTCGAACCCCGCCACACGAAGTGCCGTGGCCGTCGCCGCATCGTCGTACTCGGGACCGAGCCCGAGGTCGGAGAGATCGAGATGGACCCGCGTGCCCATCGCCTCGGCCGCGAGCGTTGCGGCCCCCACGGCAAGCCCGCCGTCGCCCATGTGCGGAAACACGTAGACGTCGTCCACTTCCCGCAGCAGCCGCATGTGACGCGTCGCCTTGACGTTGGACACCACGCCCCCGGCCAGCGCCACGCGCGGCAGGCCCGTCAGCCGCACCGCGTCGCGCGCCAGCCCGCAGACCACACGTTCGACGACCCGCTGCGCAAGGAACGCGAACTGCTCGTTGGCATAGCGCCACTGGATGCGCGCCAGCATCCGCCTGGAGGCGTGCCCGGGACGCGTCGCGTGGATCACGCCGTCGCGCACCGTCACGAGCGGCAGCAGCGGGTTGTCGGCGTCCGCGATGGGTGCGGCATGGTCGGCCAGCGCCATCACCTTCCCCTCGTCCTCGAGCTCACGCATGTTGAGCAGCGAGGTGACGTGCTCGAAGAACACGCCGAGCGAATGGCGTGCCGGGGACGAGGTGATGCGCTGCAACCTGCCGTCACGAAAGACCGAGATGGTGGCCGACACGCCGTCGCCCACCCCGTCGATGGTGATCACGCTGCACGCGTCGAAGCCGGACGCCCAGGCCGCTGCCGCGGCATGCGCCTCGTGATGGTCGACGAGTTGAAGCGTCGCCGACGCCAGGCCATGGCGCGCCAACTCGCGCCGGAGCGCCGCGCGACTCGCGGCCCGCGAGATCCATCCCGGCGACCACTCGGTGATCCGGTACTTGGCCAACCGCGTCAGCGACGCCAGGGGCCCGGGGCGCGCCTGGCGGCGCCGCACCGCGTAGTGCCGCTCCTTTGTCGCCGGCCAGAGGCGCCCGATCGCCTTTGCCGGATCGGTCGTCGAGACGGCGACCACCTGCACCTGGCCCGGCTCCAGCCCCGCTGACGCGAGGCATGCGGCAATCGACTGCGACGGGAACTGCACCTCCAGCTTGCGTCGCGTGAACCGTTCTTCGTTCATCGCGTACTGGAGCCGCCCGTCGACGAGCAGCGCCGCGCCGGCATCGTGTCCATCCCACAGTCCAAGTACGTTCACGATCAGCTCGCGGGAAAGGCTCGTGTCAGAAGAACAGGTACCTGAGAAGCGAGTACACGTACCGCGGCGCGCATCGCCAGACCCGGATGTGGGAGACGCCATGCAGGCGACGGTGTTCGTGGCTCGGGACTTCGCTCATGCGGAACCCGCCTCGCAGCGTCTTGATGATCATCTCCTGCTCGATCGTCGTCCCGTCCTCGCGCAGGTCGAGGTGCGTGAGCACGGATCGCCGGATGGCGCGGAAGCCGTTCTGGGAGTCGCTCAGCCGGCAGCCGAAGCGCCAGTTGATGCACGCCGTGATGAAGGAACTGCCGGCAAGCCGGAAGAACTCGTCGAAGCCGCCGTGCAGCTCGCTCGATCCGCCGCGCAGCCGCGAGGCCGAGACGTGGTCGGCCTCCCCGTCGAGGATCGGTCCGACCAGCAGCGGGATGTCCTCCGGATCGTGTGATCCGTCGGCATCGAGGAACACGACGATCGGCGTGCGGACGAGCGGCACCGAGCGCCGCAGCGCCTCGCCCTTGCCACGACCGCCATCGGCGATGACGATGGCGCCATGACGCGACGCCACGTCAGCGGTGCCATCGGTGGAGGGCCCGACGACGCAGATGACCGTGTCGGCGTACCGCCGCGCCCGCCCGATCACCTCGCCGATGCTCGGCGCCTCCTGCTTGGCGGCAATCACCACCGAGACGTCGCTGGCGACGTGATGCGCGACCGCCGTGTCGAGGTGCGCGCGGACGACGGCGTCGCTGTAGCAGCTGACGTTCATTGCGTGCCCTCCGTGACCGCCGGGTTCGCTGCGCCGACCGCTTGGTCGTCGCGACGCGGCGCGAGTCGTCCCGCCAGGGCGTTTCCGAGGATGCTCTGGTACGCCTCGCACGCCGTCCAGCACTGGGGACACTGTCCGCGCCAGATCTCGCGCTGCACGGCCATGGTGTCGGGCGCGTTCCAGATCGGCGCGAGCCGCATCCCCGTGTCGCGCAGTCGCCCGAGTGGTTTCGAGAAGGAGATGCAGGGATACACGACGCCCCACGGATCGATGAAGCAGCTCGCCCGCAGCGCATGGCACGGCATCGGCGTGCGCCCCGTCGCGAGGAACCGGTCCATGTAACGCAGGTACACCTGTTCGAGCAGGTGCGCGGGCGTCCGTGGCGTTCCCTTGCGGTCGCGATACACGCGCAACTCGCGACGGATCGCCTGCGGGTCGGCGCGGACGCCCTCGAGCGTGTCGTTGCCGTAGTAGTGCCCGGACTGCTGCGCGACGTTGAGGTGCAGGTCGTGTGGCGTGAGACCGGGCACCTCCCTCGCACAGGCCTCGAACGTCTCCGTGAAGCGCCCCGCGTTGTGCGACGACAGCGTCATCCCGAGCACCGCCGTGACGCCGCGGATGCGGCGCAGCGCCCTGAACGTCTCGATCTGGCGACGGAAGCCGCCCTTGATGCCGCGCACCGCGTCGTTCAGCGCCTCGTCGCCATCGAGACTGACGGTGACGATCGTGTGGGTGGGGCCCCGACCGGCGATCCGGCCGACGGCGCCGACGATCCGATCGGTGAGGAAGCCGTTCGTCGGGAAGTGCAGGATCGCGAGCTTCGGCCAGCCGCGCACGACCGCGTCGAGGATCGGCTCGATGTCGGGGCGCAGGAAGATCTCGCCACCGGTCAGGTCTGCCCAGGTCACGCCGGGGTTGGCGCCGATGAACGCCAGCACTTCGTCGGTCGTGAGCTCGTCGGTCGGCTTGCGCTGCCAGATGTTGCAGGTACGGCACCGGTATTGGCACCAATAGGTAAGCGCAAGGTTCACTTTTGCCGGCGCGGACGGCCGCCTCACGGTCGTCCCGAGGAGCGCCGCTCCGAGGTGTGCGGTGCGTCGCCACGCGTCGGCGACACGGCGCGGCCAACGCGGCGCCGCACTCATCGGCACGCCTCGCGTCGGGACTACTTCATCTCGTAGACGATCTGGATGATCTGCCAATCTTTCGTCTCGCCGATGCGCTTCAGCAGATAGGTGGCCTTTCCCTCGAGCTTCTGCAGCGTGCCGGCCTTGAGATCGTTCTCGGTCTTCAGGTCGACCACCGCCCGTGCCTCGCCCCGCTCGACGTCGAGTCTCTCCACCTTCGGTTCGCCGCCGAACGTGTACTTCACCGATTTGGTGTCGCCGAACTGGAGCTTGTGCAGGCGGACGTTGAGTTCCGGCTGGATGCGCTGCATCGCCGGGATGTCCATCCGCTGGTACGCGGCACGGTAGGCCTCGAGCACCGCCGCGATGTCGGCTCGCGCAATCTTCTGGGCTTCTTCTGGATCGCCGCCCTGCGCGGTCGGCCCGGTGGGCGGGCTGGTGGGCGGGCTGGACGGTATGACGGCCCCACTCCCCGGCGGACGCGGACCGGTGCTTTCGGCTGATGGCGGCAGACCGACCGCCCCTGGCGACGGGCCCGTGCCACCACCCGGCGCGGTTGCCGTTCCTCCAGTCGGCCCGCCGCTCGCGGGTGAAGGACTTCCGGTGCGCGCGATCCCGCCCGGCGCGGGCTCCGCCTTCGGACGGCTGGCCGCTCCGGCTGGCACGTTGGCCGGCCCCTGCCCGCGTACGAGGACGACACCACACGTGCGCGCCTGCGTCATGTTGGCGGTGCCATCGAGGGCGCAGTCGCCCGTGTACGCCTGCACCCGGTAGCCTTCATCCGCCTGCACGTCGAGCGACACCACGTGCCCCTCGGGAACGTCGACCGAGCAGACCTGACCAGCCGTCCCGCACTGGTGACCTTCCAGGGTGACGATCGTCCCGTTTGCCGGCGGCGTGAGGATCAATGGCCAGCGCCGACCCGTGGCGGCCGCACTCCCGGTACTCGTGGACAGACCCGAGACCCGATCGAACCGCGCGCCGCACGTGCGAGGTCCGTCCATCAGGATCCGGCCGATTGGCGCGCAATCGCCCGTGTAGCCCGCGAACTGGTAGCCCTCGTCGGCGACGGCGCGGACTTCGATGACCTGCCCGTCCGTTCCGGAGGTGGTGCAATCGGACCCGCCGCTGCCGCACTCGACGCCCTCGCCGACGAGGGTGCCGCCGGTCGGCCTTTCGACGGTCAGGAGGAACCCCCCGGGATCGGTCAGCCACGCCGCGGCCAGCGCGGCGAGGACGAGCACCAACAGCAGGACGGCAGCCATCGCCACCGGCCGCCACGCGTCGGAGGTCCGCCGCCTGGGCGCACGCGGCCGCACCACCTGCGTGTTCATGGCTGCGGCGTCCGCGCAGGCTCGCGCACGGCCTTCTCGACGGCCTGCGACACGGCAGTTCCGACGGCTTCGCTACACATTGGGACGAACGTGGCGGATGGTAGCACGGGCGGTGGTCGATTGCGCGGCCGTGCGTTGAATTCGCCTGATGCGTTGACGTATGGTGAAGGCTCTCGTCAAGAAATTTTCGCCCGGACGAAGCTTCGGCCGGTCGCAGGGAGCGCCGCGCAACCATGCTGCAGCCCGGTACGCAGATCGGTCGCTACGAGATCCAACGGAAGCTCGCGCGCGGCGGCATGGGCACGGTCTACGTCGCCCACGATCCGATCCTCGGGCGCATGGTGGCCCTCAAGGTGTTCGTCGGCGACCTCGACGTGCCGGACGCGGCCGAACGGTTCGCCCGCGAGGCGCGCGCGGCCGCCTCGCTCAATCACACCAACATCGTCACCATCTACGACTTCGGCGACGTCGAGTCGCAGCCCTACATCGTCATGGAGTACATCCAGGGCGAGACGATGGCCGAGATCATCCGCCGCCGCACGCCGGTGCCGGTCTCGGAGAAGGTGCGGTGGCTGGAAGAGCTGTGCAGCGGCGTGGCGTCGGCCCACAAGATGGACGTGATCCATCGCGACATCAAGCCCGGCAACCTGATGATCGACCGCTCGGGCCGGCTGAAGATCCTCGATTTCGGCATCGCCAAGATCGTCAACAGCCTCGGCAACAGCATGACGGCGGTGATCGGGACACCCGGGTACATGGCGCCGGAGCAGCTGCTCGGACAGCGGGTGGACGCGCGCACCGACGTGTTCGCGATTGGCGCGGTTGCCTTCGAGCTGATCACCTACGAAGAGGCGTTCCAGGGCGACTCGTTCACGTCGATCACCCACCGCATCATCAACGAGAACGTCAGGCACATCGCGGACGTGGTGCCCGACGTGCCGCCGGAGCTCTGTGCGCTCGTCGAGCAGAGCCTGCAGAAGGATCCCGCCGACCGGTTCCAGGATGCCGAGTCGCTGCGTGTCGCTCTGAGCCGCGTGCGCCGGCGTATCGAAACAACGACCGACTTCGACGCGTCCGACGCGCCGACGATCATCAGCCCGATCACCATTCCCGTGCGGAGGATTGGCACCGGTACGTCGGAGAAGGCCGCCGCGGCCGGCGTGCGCACTGCCGAGATGACGCCGCCGCCGGATCCGGTGGCCGATCGTGAGGCCGTGGCGCGGGCGCGGGCGCTCAAGATCGAGGCGTCGCTGCAGCGCGGCGAGGCGTGCCTGCAGAACGGCGAGCTCGAGAAGGCCGCGGCGGCGTGCCGCGAGGTGCGCGAACTGGAACCGACCCATGCCGGAGCGGTCGCCCTCGATCAACGGATCGCGGCCGCCCTGGCACGGCAGCGCGCCGCCGCCCTGCTCGCCGACGCGCGCGCCGAGCTCGATCGCGGGGCCCTCACGCGCTGCAAGTCGCTGCTCGACGAGGCGCGCCAGCTCGATCCCCAATCGAAGGACACCAGGCTCGAACGCGACCTGCGCCTGGCGCGCGTGGAAGAGGAGCGCAAGCGACAGCGCACCGAAACCGCCAACAGAACGGCTGCCGCCGCTCGGGCGGCGCTCGAGCGCGGCGACATGGAAACTGCCCTTGCGTGCGCCCGCGAGGCCCTGAGCCTCAACCCGGAGGTGGGGGACGCGCGCGAGATCGAGACCGAGGCCCTGCGCGCGCTCGAGGCGACCGACGAGGGTCGGCCGACGCTTGCGGCGCCAGTGGACGATGAGATCGAGGGCACGACGGTCGTCCCGCTGCCGCAGGTGGCCCGTCCGCCTGCGCCCCCGCCCGCGCCGCCCGAACCACCCCTCAGGCAGACGGTCGTCGACGCGCCGACCGAGATCGCCGTGCCGGTGCCGACAGGAACGTCTGCTCCGGCCTCGGCGCCTGTGCCCGTGCCAGCTCAGGTGCCAGCCCGGCCTTCTGCCAAGCCGCCGCAGCGCGACCCGCTCGCGGGACTGCGAACGGCGATCGCACGCGTGCCGCTCCGATCGTGGATCGACCGAGGGCGCGTGGCCGCGGCACGAGTCGGCGCTCGCGCACGCCTGATCCCCCGCCAGCAGTGGCTCATGGCGGCGGGGTTCGTCGGCGCCGTCCGCCTGGGTGCTGCCATCGTCGCCTTCGTCGTCACCCGGCCGGCGCCAGTGCCCGCCGAAGGCCTCGTCGTCATCGAGGCGGTGCCGTGGGCCAACGTCACGGCGATCACCGCAGCCGACGGCAGCGCGCGCCTCTCGAGTCCCGCGGCCACGCCGCTCTCGACGGCCTTGCCGGTCGGTACCTACACGGTGGTCCTGGTCGGTCCACCGCCCGCCAACGAAAGGCGCACGCTTACGGTCGACGTGAAGGCGGACCGTGTGACGGTGGCACCCGCGACGCGGTTCCAGGCACCGACGAGTGACGAGTACTTCACCCGGTACTTCGGCGGCGATGCGCCCGCCGCACCTGGTCCCGAGGCGGCGGCACCGGGGGTGACGCCATGAGACGACCAAGGACGGCACGCGCGACAGCGGCGGTCGGGGTACTCGCAATGTGCGTGGTGCTCGCCGTTCCGTCAGCCAGCGCGCAGCGAGACGACGATGACGAGGCGTTCAAGGCGGGACTCGAGGCACGCAAGCGCGGGCGGTGGTCCGAGGCGGTGAGCCACATGCGTCGCGCCATCCAGTCCGACGACAAGGAATCGACGCGCAAGGTCGGGCGTACGCTCGGCTTCGGCGGCACGGAATACCTGCCGTACTTCTTCCTCGGCGAGGCGTACTACAAGCAGGGCGATTGCGCCAACGCCGTCGTCGCGTGGACCGCATCGGAGCGCCAGGGCGTCATCGCCGGGCGCGACGAGTACCTGCCGGTGCTCCGCGACGGCAACAAGGCGTGCGAAGCGAAAGGCATACTTCTCGCGGCGAAGTTCGATGCGGCCGCCTCGCGTGCCAACCAGCAGCTGAACGAGCTGATCGGCCACATGGAACGCGTCAAGAAGATCGGCGAGGGAAACATCGAGTTGTGGCGGTCCGCTCCGGCACTTGGCGAGCAATACGAACGCGTGACTGCGGCGTACAACCTCTCGGCCACGCGTCTCAAGGAAGCGCAGCGCACTCGCCTCGCGCGGGACTTCGAGGAGGCGTCACAGGCCGCCACCCGCGGACAGGAACTGCTGAACACCCTCGAGGGCGACCTCACGAAGGCGGTCGAGCGCGGCCGCGCCACGGCCAGCGCCGCGGCCGACGTGCGACGCACGATCGAGGACGCCGCGAAGCTCGACGCGCAGATCGAGGAGAGGGCGCGGTTCCTCACCCCGGCCTCGAGCGCGACGCGTGCCGACGGCTTGAAGAAACTCGCGACCGCGCGAGACCTGCTCGAGCCGCGGCGACTGAGCGAAGGCGCCGTCGCCTCGGCGCGTGCCGCCGCAGCCGAAGGGCGGGAGTTCCTGAAGCAGGTGCTCGATGGTCTCGAGGTCGGCTACCAGAGGGAACTGAAGCAGCGGTTCGACAAGGTCAACGCGCTCGCCAGCGAGGTGTTCGCCAAGGTCGACGCCGAGCTCCTCACGATCACGTCACTGAGCGAGAAGCACCCGACGCGCCTGACGCCCGAGAGCCAGGCGCGCATCGACGCGGCTCGCAAGTCGATCGACGCCGCGCGTCGGCGGCTGGCCAGGTCGGTGAGCGCGCAGCAGCCTGCGGGGATCGAGAGCGCCACGTCGCAGGCCCAGCAGGTGCTGGCCGAACTCGTGGCGCTCGAGGGGGTGTTCGGTCCGGTCAGTCTCGAGGATCGCGGCGTCCCGGCCTGGCTGCAGAACGGCGCCTCGCTGTACTTCCAGGGCGAGTACGGGCGCGCGCTCGACGCCATCGGCGACAGCGCTGCCACCGGCCCGGCAGAACTTCACGCGCACCTGTTCCGCGCGGCGGCGCAGCATGCGCTCTTCGTCCGATCGGGAGAGAAGGACACGGGCCGGCGCGACCAGGCGATTGCGGCGGTGAAGCGGTGCAAGGCGATCGACCCGCTGTTCACCCCGGATGCCGGCGCCTTCTCGCCACGGTTCCTCGAGTTCTACGAGCAGGATGGGGTACCGCCGCAGGCCGTGTCGCGCACGCAGTGACGATCGCTGCGCCCGTCGCGAGTCGCTGCGACGTTTGACAAGCCCGTGAGCGGCCGGTAACCTGACGCCGCTCAATCCTCGACAGCGATGGTTCCGCACAAGGAGCGGCCCCGGATGGATGGACGCGACGGCATCCAGTCGCTTCTGGTGCGCAGGAAGCTGACGCGCACCATCGCGGAGGTGGCGCGTGCGCAGATGCTCGAGTACCTGACGGTGCTCGCTCCATTGCTGCGCCCGCGCGTGGTGCTCGGCGAGCACGTCCACGGCAGTACCAGGGAAGGCGCGCCGCGAGCGGACAAGGCGTTCAAGGAGTTGCAGGCGTCGTATGCCGCCGTCGCGCCGACGCGCCCGTTCAACCTGCCGGCCGAACTGACATCACCCCTGAACTTCGCAGGAGCCGGGCTGGACATCACGCCGGTCGACTACCCGCACGTCATCGGGGAAGGGAGCGACGCCCGCACGATCATGGTGCGAAGTCCGCTCACCTGGGTGCTGACGTACTCGGGCCACGCGCCGACACGGTTGCCCGACCTCCTCGCGACGCGCCAGCGCGCCAACGACGGACTCCAGCAGTTCGTGCTCGCGCAGCTACTGCTGCGCGTGGTCATCGACAACTCCCCGGGCCTCGGGGCCATCTGCGACGCCCTGCACTTCCCGCTCACGACGGCCACGACGCCAGCGACCGGGACGCTTCCACTCACGCGCGTCGGCCTCGCGGTGAGGACGACACTGCCGTCGGACGACGTGATTCTCGAGAGTGCCGCGCTCACGGGGATGGACGCGTTCGAGGAAGTGATCGACCTCGACGATCTGAAATCGCTCGACGACCCGTTCCGCGACCGCATCCTTGCGCTCGCGCACGACGAATAGGGCGACTGCAGGTAGGCCCGGCTGTCCCAGCCTGGCCCCGCGTGAAGGTAGGGCCGGCTGTCCCAGCCTGGCCGCGCGTGAAAGGTAGGGCCGGCTGTCTCATCCTCGCCGCGCGTGAAGGTAGGGCCGGCTGTCCCAGCCTGGCCCGTCCTGTTCACGCCAGCTGACGGTACTGCTTCACCCAGAACGGGTTCTTCACCGGGAAGTAGATCTGACGCACTCCTCCCGCCAGCAAACGATTCCCCTTCGCGCTCAGAGGCTGACCGGCGATCAACGGCTGCACAGCCCCTGGTCCGGTGTAGCCCACGAGTTGTTGCCCCGCCGGCAACTCCAGCGCCCAGATCTCGGTCATCGGATTCCAGTTGGCCGAGATTGCCAGCAACTCCCGCAGCATGGAGCGGATCGCCGCCTTGCGGTCGGCGCTGCGGAAGTAGATGCGTGAGTAGGCGCCCTCGAGCGACTGTTCGAGGTCGGCGTCGAACCACCATTCGCCGCTGTAGGGCCCGCCGCGCGGCGTGGGCGGACCGACGACTCGCAGGAACAGCCTGGGGCCGGTGAATGTCGCTTCGATCGGCGTTCCGGCGATACCCGACCGCAGCTCCCGCATCCTGCGCTCGACGGCGGCCGCGGGAGTGGTGTCGAACTGCTCGCGCAGGTAGATGACGTTGTGCGGCATTGACAGGATCTGCGTGAGCCGCTGCTCGATCGTCGTCCATACGGGGTCGGTCATGGCAAGCGTCCCTCCTCACCTCGCCTGCGGACGATAGAACCAGAACGTGCCCGTCACGGACACCTGCGTCGTCGTGCTTCCCGAGGAGTATGTCGTGGTCGTGAGGTGCAGGACGTGTCGGGTGACGCCCTGCCCCACCGGGAAGTTCTGCTCGAGAACCGTCACTCTGCCATTGGTACCGATGGACTCGACGATGGCGGTGTGGTGTGGGCGCTCCTCCTCGCG
>JAEYZV010000339.1 GCA_023427865.1 Acidobacteriota bacterium | reverse complement strand
GGCTCGTCGTTCACGACGGCCTCCGAGAAGAACCCGACGATCACGATCCTGGCGATTGCCTGGCGCGCGACGGACTACCTCGCGGAGGAACTGAAGCGGGGCAATCTCGGATAGGGCGCGTTCCCCGGGCCCCCCTCACGGCAGTCCGGGCAACTCGACGACGAACGTCGCGCCGTCGCCGGTACTCTCGCAGCGGATCGTCCCGTCGTGCGCCTCGACGATGGCCTTGCTGATCGCGAGACCGAGCCCGGTGCCGCCCTCTGCCTTGCGCGCCGGGTCGGCGCGCCAGAAGCGATCGAACACGCGATCCACCACGGCGGGATCGAGGCCCGGCCCCGTGTCCCGGACTTTCAGCGTCACGCCGCCGTCGGGCTCCTGCGCCACGCGCACCTCGACCTCCCCTGCATTGCGGTTGTAGCGCACGGCATTGCCCAGCAGGTTCGCAAGCAGGATGCCCAGCTGCACGCGATCGGCATGCACGCGCGCGTCGCCCTCGCGCCAGACGCGGATGTCGCGCGTCGCGGCGCGTGCCGCGACGTCCTCGATCGCCTGATCGACGACCGGCCCGATCTGCAGGGGGTCGCGTCGCGGCGGCACCGTCCCCGACTCGATGCGGGCCAGCACCAGCAGCGATTCGGTGAGGTCCTTCAGGCGGCGGCCCTGCCGGCGGCACACGTCGAGCGCCTGGCGGTACTCGTCGGCCTCGCGGTCGCGACTGAGCGGCCACTCGGTCTCGGGGATGTTGGTGGTCACCGGCGTGCGCAGCTCATGGCTCGCGTCGGCGGTGAGCTGTTGTTCCCGCCGCAGTCCTGCCTCGAGCCTGTCGAACGCCTCGTTGAGTTGCCGAGCCACGCCGAGCAGCTCTGCGTCGACGCGTGCCAGGTCGAGACGCGCCGACCGTCCCGGCGCCATCGCCCGGGCCGTGCGCTCGAACTGCGCGAGCGATCTGGCGAGCGCGTGCCGCAGCCACACGGTGAGCGGCGCCGCGAACAGCAGCGTGACGAGGCTGGCCACGAGCAGGCTGGCCGCCATCCGCCACGCGTCGGTTTCGAGCGGCCCGAGCGGACGACCGATCCGCACGAGTGACTCGCGTGGCCCCTCGCGCCAGGCCTCCCGGTACCCGCCGCGCGTGACGATGCCCGCGGCCGGGCGACGGCCCTCGGGCAGCGGCGGCGCGTCGCCGTCGAGTCGCCGGCGGTCGGCGTCGTACACGCCGTAGTACCAGTCTCCGGCCCCGAGTGCCGCGCGCGTGTCCGCAGGCGCGTCGACTTCCAGCAATCCTTCCTGCACGACGATCTCGCGAGCGAGGGAATCGGCCTCCGCGACCAGCTGCGCATCGAGCGCGCGTACCGACGCCCGCCAGAACTGCCACAGCGCCACGCTGCCCAGCGTGATGGCGATGAGCACCGCCCAGACCACGGCCCGCGCCGTCAACCGGCGGACGATCGAGCTACGCGTCGATGATGTAGCCATGGCCGCGCCGCGTGCCGATCGCCGTGGGCCCGAGCTTGCGCCTCAACCCCGCCACGTACACCTCCAGCACGTTGGACGACGTCTCCTCCTCGTCGTCATAGAGATGCGCAAGCAGTTCGTTACGTGAAACGACCCGGCCGCGGTGCAGCGCGAGGTACTCGAGGACGCGGTACTCGCGCGGCGTCACGGGCACCTGCACGCCGTGACGACGCACCAGCCGGCGGGCGAGGTCGATCTCGGTCTCTGCGTCGATGGCGAGCGTGGAGCCGGCATGACCGGCGGACCGGCGCAGCAGCGCACGGCAGCGCGCCACGAGCTCGGCGGGTTCGAAGGGCTTGACGAGGTAGTCGTCGGCGCCTCCCTCGAGGAGACGCACGCGATCGGTCACCGCGTCGCGGGCGGTCAGCACCAGCACGGGGAGTGAGACGTCCCGGGCGCGCAGCTCCGACAGCACGCGCTCGCCCTGCAGGCGGGGCAGCATCAGGTCGAGGACGATCAGGTCGTACCGGGCCTCGAGTGCCAGGTAGAGTCCCTCCTCGCCGTCGCGTGCGACGTCGCAGGTGAATCCCGCGTCGGCGAGCAGGCGGCGAAGGGCGCTTGCGAGATCCTCCTCGTCTTCGACGATCAGCAGGCGCATGGCTCAGCGCGCGTCGGCATGCATGGGACGGTACCAGAGCCGCTCGAACGCCGCGGTCCCGTCTCCCGGCATCCAGAAACCGAGCGAGCCGGCCGCCGTCACGCTGTCGTCCTCCGCGCGCGCCACCGGGATGCCGTTCAGCCAGACGCGGATGCTCGTGCCCCGGTGCTCCACGAGCAGGTTGTACCAGCGATTGGCCGCCAGGCGAAGATCCGTCAGGCGGTTGAGCCGCACGCGGTTGCCGCGCACGAACTTGTAGAGGACGAGTTCGCGGTCGTCGAGGTCGAGGCGCGCGGCGTAGTAGGTGCCCGCATCCTGTACGCGCCAGGCCAGGCCGGCAGCCCGGTCGCCCGTGCCCATCCTCAGGCGAACGCCGGCGTGGACGTCGGCGAGCGCCACGCGATCGAGCACGGCGAGCCGGTAGCCCCGCTGGCCGAGATCGCTCTGCACGAGTGCCGGCGTGTTCTCGACGCGCTCGACCCGCCAGTTGCCTGGCTCTGCAGGGGTGGACGTCAGGGTACGGAAGCCGTCGGGGATCGTGCCGGGGCGCACGTCGGCAAACGTCACGACCGTCGATTCGGTGGCATGCACGGCCGCCACGGCCAGCAGCATGCCGACGGTCCAGAGCGCCAGGCGTCGTGCCATCGGACGAGTCTGCCGCATCGACCCTGAACGAACGCTGAAGGCCGCCTTCAGGGTGGCATCAGGGAGGCGCCGGTACTCTGGCGGGTATGTTTTCCGTGGTGGTACGTGCCCTATTGATCGCAGCGTTCGTGGCGTGTGCCACACCATCGCCGGCACAGCCGGCAAACGATACCCAGGATCCCGTGCAGCTCCAGCCCGGCGTGCGTGACCCGGGCGAGCCGAGCGGACAGCTCTCGATCACCGTCCGCGACTCGCTCGAGGGGAGGCTGCCAGGCGCCACCGTCCGCGTCGAGGCCGCCGATGCCGCTGCCGACGTGCCGGACGGCGTCATCGTCACCGACGCATCCGGTGAGGCGATCGTCGAGCTGCCTCCCGGTGAGTACCGGGTCTTCGTCGAGCTTCCGGGTTTCGAGCCCGCGACGCTCGACGCGGCGATCACGGCCGGGCAGACCGCGCGGGCGATTGCGACGCTCGCGCTCGGCGGGTTCGCGGAACAGGTCGCGGTGACCACTGACGACACCGCGCCCGTGCCAACGCCCGACGGCCAGGTGGAGACGCTCACGGCCGAGGAGATCGATCAGCTCCCGGACAATCCCGAGGAGCTCGCGCTGGTGCTCGAAGCCTTGGCCGGCGCCGACGCGGAGTTCCGGGTGAACGGGTTCGAAGGCGGCGAACTGCCGCCCAAGCAGCAGATCCAGGCCGTGCGCATCCGGCGAGACCCGTTCGCGCCCGACAGCATGGGCGGCGGGCGCCCGCGCGTCGAGATCATCACGCGTCCCGGCATGTCGGGCTGGACCAACGAGGTGAGCCTCGGCTTCCGCGATCAGTCGATCGACGCGCGGCAGGCGTTCGCGCCCGAGCGCGGCACCGGCCAGACGCGTCGCCTCAGCTGGAACTTCAGCGGCCCGCTCGTGCGCAACCAGACGTCCATCTCGGGACGCATCTCGATGCTCGACAGCTTCGAGGCGCAGGCGATCATCGCGCGCGGGGCAGGCACCAGCTTCTCGGACCTCGTGAACCAGGAGCGTGGCTGGATCAGCGGTGAAGTGCGCGTCGAGCACGCCCTCAACAGCGCCCACACGCTTCGTGGCGAGTACCAGCGGCGCGACTCGTCGGGCGAGAACCTCGGGGTCGGCGAGTTCGAGCTCCCCGAGCGCGCCTATGCGCAGGACGCGGTGCGCGACATCGCGCGCGTCTCGGCGATGAGCACGTTCGGCACGCTGCTGTTCAACGAGTTCCGCGTCGAGTACGTCGATGCGCGCGACAGCGTCGACTCGATCAGCGACGCGCTGGCCATCAACGTGCCGAACGCCTTCGTCTCGGGCGGCTCGCAGCGTCGCGGCGGGCGGCGCGACCGTGAGGTGGAGATCGCCGACACGATCGACTTCCTGCGCGGCGGCAAGCACAAGGTGCGGGTCGGCTTCGAAGGGGAGTTCGGCTGGTCGCGAACCGACCGCATGGACAACTACATCGGCACGTTCACGTTCGCGAGCCTCGAGGACTTCGAGGCGGGACGGCCGCGGCAGTTCGTGCAGCGCACCGGCAACCCGCTGGTCACCTACAACCGGTACGAACTGAGCTGGTTCGCGCACGACGAGATCACGCTGTCGCCGTCCATGCGGCTCGGGCTGGGCGTGCGCCACGACATCCAGAACCTCGTCGACGGGGCCTGGAACCTGGCGCCGCGCCTCAGCCTCGCCTGGACGCCCGGCGGTGATCAGGGCAAGACCACGGTCACGACCGGTGTCGGCGTGTTCAACGAGTGGTACCAGCCGAACATCTTCGAACAGACGCTGCAGCTCGATGGCACGCGGCAGCGCGACGTCATCGTTCGCAACCCGTCGTTCCCGGATCCGTTCGGTGCCGAAGCCGAGATCGAGCTGCCGGCGCCGAGCGTGATCCGCGAGGCCGACATCTCGATGCAGCGGTCCGAGCGCGTCTCGCTGGGCGTGGAGCATCGCTTCACGCGCGACGTCCGCCTGCAGGTGAACGTGTTCGGGCAGCTGACGCAGAACCGGTTGCGGAGCATCAACGCCAACGCGCCGAGCGGCGGCGTGTATCCCGATCCCGCGTTCAACCGCATCACGCTTGTCGGATCGACGGGACGCGCCCGCTCGGCCGGTTTCGACACGAGCCTGCGCATGTCGGCCAACCGGAACCGCACCTCGGGCCTCATCCGCTACCGCTATGGCCAGGCGTGGAACGACTCCGACGGCGCGTTGAGCATGCCGGCCGACAGCCGGGACCCGGATGCGGAATGGGGACCGGCGTCCTACGACGTGCGGCACCGCATCTTCGGGTTCTTCCGGACGGAGCTGCCGCTCGGCGTGCGCATGAACCTGTGGGGCGACATCCAGTCCGGCGCGCCGTACACGATTCGCACCGGCTTCGACGACAACGCCGACACGATCTTCAACGACCGGCCGTTCGGCGTCGGCCGTAACACCGAACGCGGCACCTGGCAGAAGACGTTGAACCTGCGCTTCGGCTGGCGCCCGTGGGCGCCGGATGGCGGCGGCGAAGGTCGCGGCGGACGCGGGGGCGATCGGGGTGGGCGTGGTGGCGGTCGCGGGCAGAAGGGGGTCGAGCTCTACGCGCAGGTCTGGAACCTGCTGAACGAGACGAACTTCACCCGCTTTGCCGGCGTGCTCACCTCGCCGTACTACGGGCAGCCCACGGCGGCCGCTGCGGCGCGGCGCTTCGACTTCGGCACGCGGATTTTCTTCTGACGCTGTCGGCCTTCGCCGTTTGGCCGTCGGCCTTCGTGATCAGGTCGGCGGCCTTCGTCATTCGGCCGTCAGCCTTCGTAGTCTGGTCGACCGCCTTCGTCAATCGGTCGTGGGTCCTCCGGTCGGCGCGCCAGGTGTCTCCTGCCGACGGCCGAAGGCCGACCGACGAAGGCCGTCCTTATCGCCCCCCGCTCACGTCGAGGATGGCGCCGGTCACGTAGCTCGCCTCTTCCGACGCGAGCCACATGATGGCGGCGGCCACTTCCTCGGGCTCGCCGCCGCGCTGCATCGGGATCGCCGACTTCACGCGGTCCACGCGCCCCGGTTCGCCGCCGCTCGCGTGGATGTCGGTGCGCGTCGGTCCGGGCCGCACGCCGTTCACGCGCACGCCTTCGGTGGCCACTTCGCGCGCCAGGCCGACCGTCATCACGTCCACCGCGCCTTTCGATGCCGCGTAGTCGATGTACTCGTTGGCGCCGCCGATCACCGCGGCCATCGACGACAGGTTCACGATCGCGCCGCCGCGTCCACCGTGTCGTGTGGACATGCGGCGCACGGCTTCACGCGCGCAGAGGAAGCTGCCGACGACGTTGGTGGCGAACACGCGGGTCCAGCGCTCGGGTGTCATCTCGTCGAGGCGCATCTGCGGCTCGAGGATGCCGGCGTTGTTGACGAGTGCGGCAAGCGTTCCGAGCCGTGCGTCGACCGTGGCGAAGAGTTGCCGCACGTCCTCCTCGCTGGAGACGTCGGCCTGCACGGTGATGGCGGTGGTGCCGGTGGCGGTGAGCTCGCGCGCAAGTGCCTCGGCCGCGTCGGCGCGACGCAGGTAGTTGATGGCGATCGCATACCCGCGTGTGGCCGCGAGCCTGGCCGTGGCGGCGCCGATGCCCCGGCTGCCGCCCGTGATGAGGATGACTGGACGTGCCATGGCGCGGCCAATTCTATCGGCCGGCAGCCTCCCCTGAGAACGCGGCCCTCCCAGCCGCGGCCGACGATCCGCGTGACCTGGTGCGCAAGGGCGTCAGCTGGGCGTTGCGTACGACGGGTCGGCGCAGCCCGAAGCTGCACCGGGCGGCGCTGGCGGTGGCGACGCGCCTTGCGGCCTCGAGCGACGCCGGGGCGAGGTGGGTGGGCAGGGATGTCGCCCGGGATCTGCAGGGACCGATCGCGACGCGCGTCGTTCAGAAGCGCGCCGTGAAGAAGCGCTGAGCGGGCGCGGTCCCTTGCCGCAACTTCCGGTCTGCGGTGTGCCTCAGCGTCTGACGGCGTATTCCAGCAGCACGGTCCCGCTTCCTTCGTACGTCCGCTGTCCGGTCAGCGCCAGCGTCACCCGTTTGCCCTTCGGCAGCAGCGGGATGCCGGATCCGAGCATCACGGGCACGACGGCGACTTCGACCGTATCGACGAGTCCGAGGTCGATGCACTGGCGGAACAGGTTGCCGCCGCCGAACAGCCACACGTCCTTGCCGGCTTGCTGCTTCAGGTCGGAGACGACGCTGGCGACGTCGGCGCTGGTGACGCGGACGCGCGGGTGCGCCTTCGGATCCAGCGTGCGCGAGAACACGATGGTCTCCTTGCCGTACACGCCCTTGTCGTCGATGCCGCCCTCGTACGCCTGCATCGTCTCGTAGGTGAGCCGACCCATGATCAGGGTGTCGAACTGCGCAATCAGCGCGCCGAAGTCGATGGCCGGGTCCATGGGGATCCAGTCGTAGCTGCCGTCCTCGGCGGCGATGAACCCGTCGAGGCTGGCGGCCACCTGGTAGCGCAATCGTCGCGCCATGAGCACCTCCGGCGCGCAGGATAGCGTGGCCGCGTCCGGCTGTCGCCACCTCTCGTGCCCCGTCGGCCGCCCATCGCTGGGACCGCGCCCTCAGTTGCCCCGCGCGGCACCGGGCGGTGCCGCCAGCCCGCGAGGGTCGTCGGTGGTGGTCTCTGCATCATCCCCGAGGGGTTGCCGCGAACTCGTCGGAATTGCTACACTGGGGGTTCTTCGGCGCCTGCCGTCCTCTGCTGGGAGGTCGTTCAACGGTAGGACACCGCGCTCTGGACGCGGTTATCGGGGTTCGAATCCCTGCCTCCCAGCCAATCAAGCCCTTCTACTGCAGCACTTTAAGGCTTCGGCTCTCGCCGTCTCCCTTATTTCTCCCCGCTCAGCGCCTCCCCTCTCCCCTCGAGCAGCTGAATTGCAGCGTTCAAGGCGAACGGACTCAGGTGCATGTAGCGCTGCGTCATCGAGAGTTCCTGATGCCCAGCAAGCTCTTGTATTGCTCGGCCGGGCGCCCCGCGCATCGCCAGATGCGAGCAGAACGTGTGACGCAGGATGTGGACGCCCGTCGGGACGCCTGCATGCCGCGCCGCATAGCGAACGTGGGACCAGGCCCCCTGCCTCGTCAGCGGAGTGCCGTCGTCTTTCGAGAGCACCCGCTCACTGCGAAGGTGGCGATACCCCTTGAGCGCCGCTGCCAGCCGGTCGGTCAGCGGCACATACCGAACTCGACCGTTTTTCGGCGCCGTCACGTGCCCCTTCCAGTCGGAAAGCCGAACACAGAGCTGACGCTTTCCGAGGTTCACGTCACTCCACCGCAGCGCCACCATCTCGCCGCAGCGAAGGCCCGCCTCACCGCCGAGCAGCACAATCAGGTGCGTGCGCCAGCTGATCGCCTGGGCCGCCACTAGCAGGCGCTCGTAGTCTGCGAAGTCGTGAAACGTCGCGCCCGTCTTCGGTACCGGCAGGAGCCGGATGGCGCAGGGCAGCTGAGCGATCACGTCCCACTCGCGTGCCTTCTTCAGCACCGTGTTGAGCACTGAGAGCACGTTGTTCACGGTCTTTGGCGCCTTGTTCCGGAGCGCCCACTTCAGCCGTTGAACGTCTTCGCTGGTGATGGCGTCCAGCCTCTTTCCCCCGAGCGCCGGAATGAGATGGACTCGGAAGATCGCTTCCTTCGACGCAATACCGCTGGGCTTCTGCTGATTGGCTGCAGCGTGGCCTTCCAGGAACCGCGCCGCGAACTCCGCCAGCGTGGGCACCTCCTTTGTGACACGCCGCGCTCGGCCATGGAGCAGGAGGTGTCGCTCTCGTTCCTGGCCCCACCGCAACGCGGCCGACCTCGAGCTAACGGGAGCCTTCGCCCGCTCTCGATGCCTGCGACCATCCGGCAGTCGGAAGCGAATATCCACTTCCCACCCCTGGCCGCCCCGATACTGTCTGACTGCTACGCTCATTGCCGTCACTCCTTCGGTGACGGCGCCGACTTTTGGTCAAGCCAGTGTAGCAGCGCATCCGTTCGAAAGAGCACGCGCCGGCCAATGCGGGTCACACCGGGCAGGAGTCCCCGTTCGGTCATCGAGTAGACGCCCTTTCGCGTCGTGCGGAGGAGCACCGCGGCCTCGTCTGCCGTGACGAGCAGTGGCAGCATCTGCGAAGCGTGCACCACGAGAGCCTCTCGTTGTGACCTCATCTCGCGACCTCCTCTTAGCGCGCTGACGTATCGCGGTGGTCGCGCGCTCACGGTGTGATTCGCGGCAGGCTCGTCGACTGGTCGCTGGTCGGGAACCTTCGTCTGAGAAGGTGGGCCCACGGGCTCGGGCGGTTGACAAAGCGAGTCCACATCGTCCTCGTTAGTACGCAACCGCGGAAATCCTTGAGCACGCAGGCGCGCCGATACAGTGTGTCGGCCAGGAAGAAGTTCGGAGGTCGATCCGGAATGAGGCCCGCTTCCGACGCCCATCCGAGCCGTATGCACGCGTCCGTGTCGCCGTTGTCACAGGCGCGTTGGTAGCGGTCAGGCTCCTGCGGCGCCGTCTTCTCG
>JAEYZV010000331.1 GCA_023427865.1 Acidobacteriota bacterium | reverse complement strand
AGGCCGCCGACGCCGTCGAGTGCTTCGCACGTGACGGCATCGAGAAGACCATGCAGGTCTTCAACGCGCCACCGCAGGGGTGACGCGTCCTCCTTGTCCACCTTCGCCCGACCGCGCGCTCGCTGCGCGAGCGGGCTTCGGCGGACCGTTCAGGCCAGAAGGAGGCCGAATGGCAACGCAGAAGCAGTACGAACTCGTCTACATCGCCTCGCCCGACGCGACCGAGGAGCAGCTCACCGAGCTGCAGTCGCTCGTCGACGGCATCGTCACCAAGGCAAACGGCACCATCGACAAGACCGACGTCTGGGGCCGTCGGCGCCTCGCCTACCAGATCGGGCGCCACAAGGAAGGGCACTACGTCGTCGTCCTCTTCAGCAGTGAGGGCGAGCTCGTCAAGGAGCTCGATCGCCGGCTGAAGGTGAACGACCTCATCATCCGCCACCTGGTCGTCCGCGTGGACGAGGAGCTCCAGAAGGCCGCGCGTGCCAAGGCGCGCCGCGAGGACGAGACGCGTCGCCGCCGTGTGGCGCGCGGACTTCCGCCCGAGCCCACGCCCGAGGAGTTGATGGCCAAGCAGGCGGCTCTCGAGAACCAGGACGACGCGGAGGCATAGCATGAGCACCGACAACCCCATTCAGGACGATCGTGGCGGGCGCGGCCCGCGTGGCCCGCGCGGTGAGCGCAGTGGCGGTGGCGGCGGACGTCGCGGCGGGTTCCGCCGCAAGCGCGTCTGCAAGTTCCGCACGGAGAAGATCGACTACATCGATTACAAGGACGTGCGGCTGCTGTCGCAGTTCGTCCCCGAACGCGGCAAGATCCAGCCGCGCCGCCTGACCGGCACGAGCGCGAAGTACCAGCGCAAGCTGCAGGTCGCCATCAAGCGGGCGCGCTTCCTGGCGCTGCTCCCCTACGCGACCGACTGAGGAGCGAGACGATGATCGAAGTGATCCTGAAGGAGCACGTCGAGCACCTCGGTGAGCGTGGCGACGTGGTGAAGGTGGCCCCCGGCTATGCGCGCAACTACCTGTTGCCGCGCAAGCTCGCCCTGGCGGTCACCGCGGGCAACAAGAAGCAGATCGAGCACGAGAAGAAGGTGGCGGCGCAGAAGGCGTCCGAGGAGCGTGCGGTGGCCCAGGCGCTCGCGACGCGCTTTGCGCAGACCGAGATCACCCTCACACGTCGTGCCGGCGAGAACAACCAGCTGTTCGGGTCGGTCACGTCGGCCGACATCGCCGAGGCGCTCGCCGCACAGGGCTTCGAGGTGGATCGCCGCAAGATCCAGCTCGCCGACCCGATCAAGGCGATCGGCGAGTACAGCGTGCCGGTGCGGCTGCACCGCGAGGTGACCGCGGAGGTGAAGGTGCACGTCGCCGCCGAGGAGCCGGCGCAGGCCTAGTCAGGCTGCGGGCTTCAGGGCCGCCGGCGGCTCGAGGCACGGCAACCCGCACACGAGGAGCCCGTCACTGCTGCAGTGACGGGCTTTTTCCGTCATCTCCGATCCTGCTGCGAGCGCGAGCGTGGATCGGGTAGCCTGTAGCCCGTAGCGTGTAGCCGTCCCCGCCCCATGAACGACCGTCAGCTGCCCCACAACCTGGACGCGGAGCGATCCGTGCTCGGCGCCATCCTGCTGCGCAACGACGCCATCAACGCAGCGATGGAGGTGCTCCAGCCGGACGACTTCTATCGCGAGGCACACCAGTTGCTCCTGGAGCACATGGTGCAGCTCAGTGAGAAGAGCGCGGCGATCGACCTGATCACGCTCTCGGAGTCGCTCGCGCGCGCCGATGCCCTGGAGAAGGTCGGCGGACCGGCCTACATCACGCGCCTGGTGGACGGCGTGCCGCGATCGACCAACGTCGAGTACTACGCGCAGATCGTCAAGGAGAAGTCGACGCTGCGCCGCCTCATCACCGAGGCGGGGCGCATCGCCTCGGATGCCTACGACGCCGATCGTGACGCGAGCGAGATCCTCGACGAGGCCGAACGCAGCATCTTCAGCATCGCCGACGCGCGCATCGGCACCGGCTTCGTGCCGCTGGCGCACCTGGTGGACTCGGCGCTCGACAACATCGAGAAGCTGCAGCACTACAAGAGCCTGGTCACCGGCGTGCCCACCGGCTTCTACGACCTCGACCAGAAGACCTCGGGCATGCAGCCGAGCGACCTGGTGATCATCGCGGCGCGTCCGTCGATGGGCAAGACCTCGTTCGTGATCAACATGGCGCAGAACGCGGCGCTCGAGCACGGCAAGGTCGTCGGCGTGTTCAGCCTCGAGATGTCGAAGGAGCAGCTGTTCATGCGCATGCTCACGTCGGAGGCGCGCGTCGACTCGCAGCGCCTGCGCCAGGGCATGCTGCTCGAGCGCGACCTGCCGGCCATCGCGCAGGCAGCCGAGAAGCTCTCGATGGCCCGGATCTTCCTCGACGACACCGCCTCGATCGGCGTGCTCGAGATGCGGGCCAAGGCGCGTCGCCTCAAGGCCGAGCACGGGCTCGACATGCTGGTCATCGACTACGTGCAGTTGATGCAGGGGCGTGGCCGGTTCGAGAACCGGCAGCAGGAGCTCACGAGCATCTCGCGTTCACTGAAGGGGCTCGCCAAGGAGCTGCACGTGCCGATCCTGATCCTGTCGCAGCTGTCGCGGGCGCCCGATGCGCGCGCCGACCATCGCCCGCCGCTCTCGGACCTGCGTGAGTCCGGAGCACTCGAGCAGGACGCCGACGTCGTGATGTTCATCTACCGCGAGGACCGCTACAAGGGGCCCGAGGACGAGGACACCGGCGAGGCCGAGATCATCATCGCCAAGCAGCGCAACGGCCCGGTAGGCACCGTGAAGCTGGCCTTCATCTCCGACTACACGCGTTTCGAGAACCTCGAGCGCGGCGGCAGCGACTACTGACGTGCGCCACACGGTCGCCAGGGTCGATCTCGACGCGCTGCGCCGCAACGTGCGGGCCATCGCACGCCTGCTCGAGGAGGGTGCGCTCGCGTCCGGACGCCCCGCGCCGGCCATCATCGGTGTCGTGAAGGCGAACGCTTACGGGCATGGCGCCGTGAACGTGGCCAGGGCGCTGGAAGCCGAGGCGGTGTCCATGCTCGCCTGCGCCGACGTCGACGAGGGCGTGGCGCTGCGCGAGGCGGGCGTGCAGCTGCCGATCCTCGTCTTCGGCGCGCTGGGCGTCTCGGACCTCGATGGCGTGTTCACGCACGGGCTGACCCCCACCATCTCGTCGCCGTGGGCCGGGCGTGCGCTGGCCGACGCGGCGGCTGCCCGCAATGCCGTGCTCGGCTGCCACCTGAAGGTGGACACCGGCATGAACCGCCTCGGCCTGCGGCACGACAATCTCCGGCGCACGCTGCCGCCGATGCTCGCGGCGCCCTCGCTGCGCATCGAGGCCCTCTACACGCACTTCGCGTCGGCCGACGATCCCGAGTCGGAGCACTGCGGCGTGCAGCAGCAGCATTTCGCCGCGGCCCGCGAGGTCGCGGCCGAACTCGGGCTGAGGACGACGGTCGCGCACGCGGCCAACAGCGCGGCGCTGCTGCGCGACGAGCGCGCGTGGCTCGACGCGGTGCGTCCGGGACTGCTGCTGTATGGCGTGGTGCCGCCGCCGCTCGCGACGACGCTGCCGCTCGAGCCCGTCCTCTCGCTCCACAGCCGCATCGTCGCCGTCAAGGGCGTGCGCGATGCGGAATCGGTTGGTTACGGGCGGTCGTTCCACGCCGAGGGGCCGCGCCACGTCGCCGTGGTGCCGGCCGGCTATGCGGACGGCGTCGACTGGCGGCTCGGCAACCGCGGCGTCGTGCTCGTACGCGGCCGGCGCGTGCCGATCGTCGGCCGCGTCTCGATGGACATGATCACGGTGGACGTCACCGGCATGGACGTCTCGCCCGGCGACGAGGTGGTGCTGCTCGGCCGCCAGGGCGACGAGCGCATCGACGCCCGCGAGGTCGCCGCCACGATCGGCAGCATCCCCTGGGAGATCCTCTGCCGCCTGGGGGCGAGGATTCAGCGCGAATACTGCTAGCGCCAGCAATTGCAGAATTGCAGGAATTTCAATGAATGATTCGCGCCGCGCACGTTGCGAGCGGTGAGGCGCACGTCTCGTGATGGCGCGAGACGTGCACCTCCCGGGGCATGAGACGAGAGATCCATGAGTGGGCGTTCAGACTCGCGTTGATGGTCGCGACGTTGCGTGCCGATCCGGGATACAAGGCGATGGTGAGGGACCTCGTGCTCCGCCAGCTTGCCCGGGCGACGTTCTCCGTCGCCGGCAACCTGGAGGAGTCATTGGCGGCTTACTCGAAGGCGGACTTCGCCGCCAAGGTCGCGATCTCCGCGAAGGAAGGCCGCGAGATGAACTTCTGGCTCCGTCTCGGCAAGGAAGCCGGCGTGCTGACGGACGCAGAATGCGAACGCTTGATGCCGGAAGCTCGCGAGGTCTCGATAGTGGTCTCGACGATCGCCCGTCGAGCCAGAATGAACCGGGAGGAGCGAGCCGGGTCGCGTGGCCGCAGTACTCGCGCCGCGGCGGCAACGCCGTGATGTCAGATGTGCCGTTCCCGGAGCGTGAGTGACGCGTTCGTCTTCGCCCGAGACGGTCGCAGGCGGAACGCGGGCGCTGCTTTCTGGTGATTGCGGCGTCGTGCGGCAACTGCCTGGCCTCCGGATCGCATGGCGCGCGGCCCGTCGGCCCGGAATTCTGAGATCCTGCATCCTGCAATCCTGCAATCCTGCAATCCTGAAATTCTGAACTTCCATGCGCGCCCCACGCACCGTCTTCGCCTGCACCGCTTGCGGTGCCCAGTCGCCCAA
>JAEYZV010000329.1 GCA_023427865.1 Acidobacteriota bacterium | reverse complement strand
GTGCTGCGGCGGCCCCTTCGACGCCGGCGTCGCCGCCGCCCGGAGCGCCATGACGCGGCTGCTGCTCGTGGGCGGCGCGGTCGTCGTCGCGCTGATGTTGCAGACGGTCGTGGGCTACCAGCTCTTCGGCCGGTTGGTCGCGATGGACCTGGTGCTGTGCGTGGTCGTCGCCACCGGCCTGTTCTTCGGGCCGACGGCAGGGCTTGTGACCGGCACGGTCGCCGGGCTCTGCCAGGATGCGCTCTCCGGCGGGGTTCTCGGCGTGGGAGGCCTCGCCAAGACGCTTGCCGGATTCATGGCGGGCGTGGTGGCCACGCAGCTGATCGTCGGCGGCATCATCCAGCGCGCGGTGGTCTTCTTCGCCATGACGTGGTTGCACGGCGTGTGTTTCCTCGGTCTGTACGCGATGATAGAGAGACACGGGATGGGCCAGCCGTGGCGACAGCTGCTCGTGCAGAGCCTGCTCAACGCGGCGTTGGGCGTGGTCGGGACGCAGCTGGTCGAACGCGGGCCGGAATGGTGGCGCCGCCGGCAGTACACGCGGCGCTCCGAAGGACGACGGAGATTCGCGCGCTGAGGACGCGCGCACGAAGAACGTACGATGCCGCTCTCCGAGGACCGTCAGAATCTGCCGTTGCGCCTGCGCGTGCTCCAGTGGGGGCTCGCGGCGGTGTTCCTCGTCCTGGCGATCGCGTTCTGGTACTTCCAGGTCGCGCGGCACCAGCAGTTCCTCGAGATGGCCGAGAACAACCACCAGCGCGCGCTGCCCCTGCAGGCGCCGCGCGGGGTCCTGTTCGACCGCCGCGGCACGGTGCTCGTCGAGAACCGCTACGCGTTCAACATCTCCATCGTCCGTGAACAGAGCCGCGACCTCGCGCAGACGGCGGCGATGGTGTCGACGCTGGCAGGCGTGCCGGTCGAGGGCATCCTCGAGGCGCTCGAACGGAGCAAGCGGCTGCCGGCCTACCGGCCCACGGTCGTCCTGCGTGATGCCACCGAGGCGCAGATCGCGTCGGTGGCGGCGCACCGGCTCGAACTGCCCGGCGTCGTCATCGAGAAGGTGCCCACCCGCCGGTATCCGCCCCAGTCGATGGCGGCCCACCTGATCGGCTATGTCGGCGAGGTGACCGACGCCCAACTCGCGCGGCCGGAGTACAAGGACGTGCAGGGCGGCGCCATCGTCGGCCAGGCCGGCGTGGAGCAGACCTACAACCCGCTGCTCATGGGCGCCGACGGCGCACGCCACGTCGTGGTCAACTCGCGCGGGCGCGAGATCGACGTCATCGGCGAGGAGGAGCCGGTCGAGGGCCAGCGCCTGCAGCTCACCATCGACGCCGACGTGCAGCGGGCCGCCGAGGAGGGCTTCCGCCATTTCGGGTTCCGCGGGGCTGCCATCGCGCTCGAACCGTCCACGGGTGAGGTGCTCGCCCTGTCGAGCCTGCCGGCCTACGACCCGAACGCCTTTGCCGCCGGCATCGCGCGATCGGCGTGGAACGGCCTGCTCACCGATCCGCTGCGCCCCTTGAACAACCGCGCAATCCAGGGCCGCTATTCCCCCGGTTCCACGTTCAAGATCCCGGTGGCGGTCGCGGGGCTCGAGGAGGGCGTGATCTCGCCGGAGACCCGCATCTTCTGCGGCGGCGGCGCGACGTTCTACGGCCGCTACTTCAAGTGCCACAAGGCTGGCGGCCATGGATCGGTCTCCATGCGCGAGGCGCTCGAGAAGTCGTGCAACGTGTACTTCTACACGCTCGGCAACCTGCTCGGCGTCGACCGGATCCACAAGTGGGCCACGGCGCTGGGGCTCGGCGAGTTGAGCGGCGTGGACCTGCCGCACGAGACGCAGGGCATCATGCCATCGACGGCCTGGAAGAAGCAGCGCACGGGCGAGAAGTGGTACGCGGGCGAGACGATCTCGGTGGCGATCGGTCAGGGGCAGGTCTCGGTGACGCCGATCTCGCTGGCGGTGATGATGGCCTCGGTCGCCAACGGCGGCACCCGCATCGTGCCGCACCTGGTGCGCGCGGTGGACAACGGCAAGGGCTGGGAACAACTGCCGCCGCCGACGGGGCAGCGTGACCTCGGCATGGACCCGAAGAACGTCGACGTGGTGCGCGAAGGGCTGTGGATGGTGGTCAACGCGGCCGGCACCGGTGGGCGCGGTCGGATCGTCGGCTACGACGTCGGCGGCAAGACGGGCACCGCGCAGGTCATCTCGAACCAGGGCCGGGCGCGCGCAAAGGGCGGAGACCGCGACCTGCGCGACCATGGCTGGTTCGTCTTCTTCGCGCCGGCCCACAACCCGACGATTGCCGGCGTGGTCTTTGCCGAACATGCCGAGCACGGGTACTCGGCGGCACCCATCGCCAAGTACATGATGGAGACGTGGTTCGCCAAGCAGGAGAACCGCGCGCTCCCGACCCTTCCGCCGCTGCCGGGCCAGCCCGTCGCGCCCGCCATGGTCGCAGCAACGCAGCGGCAGGCATCGGCCGCGCCGGACGGGACGCGTTCGAGCGCCGGGCCGGAGCGTCGCGTCTCGTCCGATTCGGTAGCGACTGTCGCCTCCACCCGGACCGGAGGCGCCCGGTGAACGCGGAGCGCATCACGGTAGGGCCCGTTGTCCCAACGTGGCCCGTCCGCCGGCCCCGTTGGGACAGCCGGCCCTACCTGCAACCGCCGAGGGCCGACGTTTTCCGAAGGCCGATGGCCGATGGCCCAAGGCCGGGGGCGTCCGATGTTTGAACAACGCCTCTACAAGCACCTGGACTGGAGCCTGCTCGTCGCGGTGCTGATGCTCTGCGTGTGCGGGCTGCTGATGATCTACAGCACCACGTACGACCCGATCCGCGAGCGCGTCGGCCGCGAGTTCTACACGCAGCTGTCGGCCGTAGGCATCGGGCTGGTCGCCATGACGCTGATGCTGCTGATCGACTACCGCACGCTCAGCGAATACGCGCCGGTGCTCTACGTCGGCGTCGCCATCCTGCTGCTCTACGTGTTGTTCTTCGGTGTGGTCGCCGGTGGATCACGCCGCTGGATCTCGCTGGGCATCTTCAATCTGCAGCCATCGGAGTTCGCCAAGGCGGGCCTGGCGCTGCTGCTGGCGACGTGGTTCGGACAGGAAAAGCTGTCGGCGCTGCGGACCGGGGACCTCATGGTCGCCGGCGGCATCCTGCTGGTGCCGTTCCTGCTGATCGCGCGCCAACCCGATCTCGGATCGGCCGTCACGCTGGTGCCTGTACTCGCGGGCATCGCCTTCGTGGCCGGACTGCGGCTCCGGCTCATCGGCTACGCCGTCCTGCTCCTGGTGCTGCTGGCGCCCCTGGCCTGGGCCTACGGCCTGGAGGACTACCAGCGGTCGCGCGTGGTCACCTTCCTCGATCCGTCCCAGGACGCCCGCGGCGCGGGTTACCAGCAGATTCAGGCCCGCATCACCGTCGGGTCGGGCGGCCTGACCGGCAAGGGTTTCCTCAACGGCACGCAGGGGCAGTACAAGTTCCTGCCCGTCGCCCACAACGACTTCGTCTACTCCGTGCTCGCCGAGGAGCATGGATTCCTCGGCGTGCTGCTCACGCTGGGGCTTTACCTCTTCGTGCTGCACCGTTCGCTGGAGGCGGCGCGGCTCGCCAGGGAACGCATCGGCGCCTACCTCGTGGTGGGGCTGATCTCGTGTTTTGCCTTCCAGGTGATCTACAACATCGCGATGTCGGCCGGCCTTGCGCCGGTCAAGGGGCTCACCTTGCCCCTGCTGAGCTACGGCGGGTCGTCGATGATCGCCACGCTCATGAGTTTCGGCCTCATCCTCAACGTGAGGATGCGGCGGTTCGCGAATTGATGGTGACCGAACTCGTCCTCGTCGTGTGGCACATGGTGCTGCGGCTGCTTTACGTGACCTTCGGGTCGCGGGCGGCGCGCCATGCGTCGGCGTGCGTCAGTGCGCCGCGTCACGACGGATGCGTCGTCACCGGGAGCTTGCTGCATGGTGAAGGAGATGATCGTCTCCTCGAACGACCGCGAGACCGCGGTCGCGATCCTCGAGGACGACCAGGTGGTCGAGTTCTTCATGGAACGGGAGCGCCAGCAGGGCGTCGTCGGGAACGTCTACAAGGGACGCGTCTCGAAGGTGCTCCCGGGCATGCAGTCCTCGTTCATCGACCTTGGGCTCGAGCGTGACGGGTTCCTCTACGTCTCGGACGTCATCACGCCCGCCGAGGCCCTCGACGATCCGGACGAGCCGACGCCGGCCGCGCCGGCCTCGGTAGCCGCCGCCCTCGTCGCGCCGTCGACGGGCACGGAGGGCGAGTCGTTCGAGGA
>JAEYZV010000319.1 GCA_023427865.1 Acidobacteriota bacterium | reverse complement strand
CGCTGTCGGAAGGGCTTAGCGGCCCTGGCGGGTCACGTTCTCGGCCGCCGGTCCCTTGGCGCCCTGAACGATGTCGAACTCGACGCGCTCACCCTCGACAAGGGTCTTGAAACCCGAGCCTGCGATGGCGCTGTGGTGCACGAAGCAGTCCTTCTGCCCACCCTCGGGGGTGATGAAGCCGAAGCCCTTGCTCTCGTTGAACCACTTGACGGTACCGGTTGTACGCATGTCGAACTCCTTGTTCGGTAATCGGAGCACCGCCATGCCGCACGGACCGACCGACTACATTCTCTGTCGTGCATACTCCCCCACGACGGGGGCAACCGCTGCGCAAGTCGGTTGCGGGCACTGAATGCAAAAGGCCTGGCGAACTTCCCAGGCCTTCTACAACCTTGGACTGCCACGCACCCCTGTGGGTGCGCGTCGCGCGTAGTCAATATACACGTGAGCTCCGAGGGGGCGCAAGCCGGGAAGCGTGCGGCCAGGGTCCCGTCGCCGTCCGCCTCGTCAGCCCAGCCGTTTCGGGATGTGGACCTGGATGTCGGAGCCCTCGGCAAACACCGCGAAGGCGGGAGGCCGGGCGAGCAACGTCGCGACGTCGGCCGGCAGGACGTCGGAGTCCCAGCTGGCCGATTTCTCGACCTCCAGCACCGGCCAGACACGCCAGTGCGGATGCTCCACCTGGTACTCCAGCGTGGCGCCATCGGGCTGCGGCGTGTATCCCCAGCACCGCTGCAGCACGAACGTCTCGAGACTGCCCTCCCCGCGTTCCCTGCGCGGGGGCGGGTCCACGAGGACGCGCATGTGGTGCCATCCGCCGCTGCGCCAGGCGTAGGTGATGCTGCGGCGGCCGAGCGGCATCCGCACGTCCTCGACCCGCGTATCGCGCGCGAGAAACGGCTCGTGCATCGTCAACTGCGCCCCGGCCGCCATGATGCGGCTCGGCGCCATCTGGGACAGGAAGCGAACGCCATGCCGCACGTCGCCACCGGGTTGCCGCTTCACGTACACGCGGACGTTCACCTGCGCGAACGCCTGCAACCCCGGCGCGGGGATGCCGACCGCACGCAGACGCAGGAACTTGAGGCCGACGACGCTTACCAGGGCGAGGCCGTCCCAGGTGTCGAGTTCGACGCCCGCGGGCACGAGCGGCTGCAGGCGCGCCGGCTCGGCGAACCAGGTGAGGAGCACCAGGTCGCGCCACTCGCCCCGCATGAACACCGGCCTCATGGCCGGCTCCGGGCCAGGGCGCGGTAGTCGACCATGAGGCAGCGGTCCTGCACCACCTGGATGCCGGCTCTCGCGAGGCGTTCGGCCGCCGCATCGTTGCGGATGCCCGACTGGAACCACACGGCGCGCGGCGCGCACGCGAGCATGTCGTCGACGTGCGCCGGGATGTCTTCTGCACGACGAAACACGTCGACGAGATCGACAGGCCCCGGCACGTCGACCAAACGACGGTACACGGGCTCGCCGAGGATCTGCGCGTCCTGATGCGAGTGGACGACGACGGGGACGATCGTCAGCCCCATCTGCTGCAGCGCCTCGGGCACGTAGTACGCCGCCTTGTGCGACAGGGTCGCCGGGCGCGCACCGAGTACGGCCACCCGGCTGACGGTTCGCAGCAGCGCCCGGATCTCGTCACCGCCCTCGAGGATGTGACGCCGCCATTGGTCGGCCATGCCTTACCGTACGGCAGGTCGCCCGCGGATCCTACTCAGCCACGCCAGGCAGCGGCCGCGCCGTCTGTCGCGGCTCAGAAATCGTCGGACGCGACGTAGGCCTCGATCAGCTTCTGCTCGCCGTCCTTGCCGGGAAACGCGTTGCCGTGCTCCATGCCGAAGATGAAGTCGCGCTTGTCGGCCTGCATGCGCGCGTGCACGTGCTTGAAGATGTTGCGGTAGTTGATCTCGCCGGTCGTCGGCTCCTTGCGCCCGGGGTTGTCGCCGATCTGGAAGTAGCCGATCTCGGACCAGGCCCAGTCGATGTGCGGGATGATGTGCCCCTCGTTGCGCTGCATGTGGTAGATGTCGAACAGGATCTTGCAGGCGGGCGAGTTCACCGCACGGCAGATCATGTACGTCTGGTCCGACGTGCGCAGGAACTGGTCGGGGTTGTCGCTCAGCGGCTCGAGCACCATCACGAGATCGTGTTTGGCGAGCACGTCGGCACCGTACCGCAGCGTGTCGATCACGTGCGCGTGCTGCACGCCGATGGGCAGCCGGCGCTCGAAGCCGCCGGGCACCACCGTCATCCACCTGGCGTTCACCCGCTTGGCGACCTCGACGGCAGCCTCGCAGGCCTTCACGAACAGCTCGCGATTCTCGGGCTTGCCCGACGTGAAGCGGTCGCTGTTGTTGCCGCCCGTCTGGATGACGAAGACCCCCATCTGGATCCCGAGCTTCGCCATCGCCTCACCGAGTTGCGCCTGGACCTCGGGAGTGCGATTCATCATCCCGTTGTCCTCGAGCGCGGTGAACCCCTGATCGGCGATGAACTTCAGCTGATCGAGCAGATCCTTGCCCGCAGACTCCGCGAACATCCCGAAATGCGGGGCGTACTTCAGCTTGAACGTACGTCGTTGACCGCTCGTCGGCGCCGGGCGCGGTGCCTGGGCCAGTGGCGTGGTGGCCTCGCGGGCCGCCGCCTCGAGTGGCAACCCCAGCGCCGTCGTCAGAGCCGTGCCCTTCCAGAGGAACTCGCGTCGATGCATGCAGGTGTCTCTCGCTGTGGGAAAGAGTTGCGGGGATTGTAGGCCGAAACTCGACGAGAGTAGCATCCACCGGACCGATGAAGTTCCTGCCGAGCCAGATCGCCTACTTCATGACCGAGCGGGAGGCCCGGGCCAACCTGCGCGCGCTCGCGGCGTACGTGGCGTTCCTGGCCGCACTGATTTCGACCTACGCCGTGCTGTTCCACGTGATCAAGGTCGGCATCGAAGGCGAACAGCACTCCTGGGTCACCGGCTTCTACTGGACGCTCGTGGTGATGAGCACGCTCGGCTTCGGCGACATCACCTTCACCAGCGACGTCGGACGCCTGTTCAGCATCGTCGTGCTGCTGTCGGGCGTCGTGTTCCTCCTCGTCGTCCTGCCGTTCCTCTTCATCCGGCTGTTCTACGCCCCTTGGCTCGAGGCACGCGTGCGGCTCCGGGTGCCGCGCGAAGTGCCCGCCGACGTCAGCGAGCACGTGGTGATCGTGGAGCGCGACACCATTGCCGAGGGGCTCGTGGTGCGACTCCGGGAGGAGCACATTCCGTACGTGATCGTCGAGCCGAACCCGGACCGCGCCGCACGCGCGTACGACGAGCGGCTCACGGTGATCATCGGCGAGGCCGACAGCCGCGAGACGCTCGAGCGCGCCGGCGTCGGCCGCGCGCGGCTGGTGCTCGCCAACGCCGAGGACACGGTCAACACGAACGTCACGCTCACGGTGCGCGAGGTCTCCACGCGTGTGCCCGTGGTGGCGATCGTCGAGGACGAGGACTCGGTGGACGTGCTGCAGCTTGCCGGCGCGACGACCGTGCTGCCACTGAAGCACCAACTCGGCGAGTACCTGGCCAATCGCGTCCACGCCGGCCGCGCCGAGGCGCACGTCGTGGGGCGCGTGCACAACCTGCAGTTGGCCGAGGTGCCGGCCCGCGACACGCCGTTCGTGGGCCGCACGGTGGCCAACACCCGGCTGCGCGAGCAGACCGGGCTCAGTCTTCTCGGGTTGTGGCGGCGGGGGACGCTGCAGCCCTGCTACCCCGACACGCGCATCGAGGCCGATGCCGTGCTCGTGCTCGGCGGCACCGGGCAGCAGGTGGAGGCCCTCAACTCGATGATTGCCGATCGCAATTCCGCCGAGGGTCCCGTGCTCGTGATCGGTGCCGGCACGGTGGGCCATGCCACCGCCCGGGCCGTCCGCCGCAAGGGCCTGCGCGTGCACGCGATCGACAGGCAGGCGGGACCGCTCGCGACGATGGCCGCGCACGTGGATGCGACGTTCACGGGCGACGCGAACGACCGGGACCTGCTCGCGCGCGCCGGCATTCACGAGTCACCGTCGCTCCTGCTCACGACCAACGACGACGCGATGAACATCTACCTGGCGGTGTACTGTCGGCGCCTGAACCCGGGCCTGCGGATCATCAGCCGGGTGACGCACGACCGCAACGTGGAGGCCATCCATCGCGCGGGTGCGGACTTCGCACTGAGCTACACGACGATCGGCGCAGAGGCGGTGGTGTCGCTGATGCGAGGGCACGAGCCGGTGCTGCTCGGGGAGGGCGTCGAGCTGTTCTCCATACCGGTGCCACCGACGCTTGCCGACCGTGCGCTGCGCGACTCGGGCATCGGCTCGCGCACCGGCATGAGCGTGGTCGGCATCGAGGACGGGACCGGCACGGTGACACAGCTCACCGCCGACACGGTGCTCCGCGCGGGCACCGACCTCGTGATGCTCGGATCGCGTGAACAGCGCCGCCTGTTCGCGGAAGCCTATGAGCGGGGAAGGGCGGACAGGCAGTGAGTGACAGGTAACAGCTGGAAAGGCAACAGGTCATTTGCCAGGGCTCGGTCGCGTCATCTCGACGGGGACGATCCACTGCTCGTACTGCGCCTCGGTCACGTCACCTGACGCGAGGGCGGCCTCCCGCAGCGTGAGTCCCTTCTTCTGCGCCGTCTTGGCGATGGCCGCCGCCTTGTCGTACCCGATGTGCCGGTTGAGGGCGGTCACGAGCATCAGGTTGCGATCGAGGTTCTCGGCAATCTTGTCGCGGTTCGGCTCGATGCCGCGAGCGCAGCCTTCGTCGAATGCCAGGCACGCGTCGGCGATGAGCCCGATGCTCTCGAGCACGTTGTGCACCATCACCGGCTTGAACACGTTCAGCTGGAAGTTGCCCTGCGTGCCGGCAAACGCCACGGCCGCGTCGTTGCCGAACACCTGCACGCACACCATCGTCATCGCCTCGGACTGCGTCGGGTTGACCTTGCCCGGCATGATCGACGACCCCGGCTCGTTCTCGGGGATGAACAGCTCGCCGATGCCACAGCGGGGGCCGCTTGCGAGCCAGCGCACGTCGTTGGCCATCTTCATCAGCCCGCCCGACAGCGTGCGCAGCGCCGCCGAGGCCTGCACGAGCGCATCGTGCGCCGAGAGCGCGAAGAACTTGTTGGGCGCCGAGCGGAACGGGAAACCGGTGGCTTCCGAGATGTAGTGGGCCGTGCGTGCGCCGAAATCGGGGTGGGCATTGAGCCCCGTCCCCACCGCCGTGCCGCCGATCGCCAGGTCGTAGAGTCCCGGCAACGACTGCTCCACCGCGCGCAGGCCGAAGTCGATCTGCGCAACCCAGGCGCCGATCTCCTGCCCGAGCGTGATGGGGGTCGCATCCTGCAGGTGCGTGCGCCCCGTCTTGACGATGGTGTCGAACTCGGCGGCCTTGGCGGCGAGGGTGTCGCGCAGCTGCCTCACCGCCGGCAGCAGACGGTTGTGGAGCTGCTCGACCACGGCGATGTGCATGGCCGTCGGGAACGTGTCGTTGGACGACTGGCCGCGATTGACGTGGTCGTTCGGGTGGATGGTGCGGTCCACGCCGACCGTGCCGCCCAGGATCGCCACGGCACGGTTGGCGATCACCTCGTTGGCATTCATGTTCGACTGCGTGCCGGAGCCGGTCTGGAAGACGACGAGCGGAAACTGCGCGTCGAGCTCGCCCGAGATGACCTCGTCGGCGGCGCGCACGATCGGGTCGGCCACCTCCTGCTTCAGCTCACCGAGCTCGGCATTGGCCTGCGCGGCCGCCTTCTTGAGTATGCCCAGGGCACGGATGACCGGACGCTGCCACTTGAATCGGTCGACGCCGATCGGGAAGTTCTGGATCGACCGCTGCGTCTGCGCGGCCCAGTAGGCGTCTGCGGGTACCTCGATGGGGCCCATCGAGTCCTTCTCGGTCCGTGTCTTCGTCATGGTGGCTCGTTGTGAGGCAGGGCGCCGCGTGACGCGGCGCATCGTGATCATCCAAGCATATGGCAGGTCCGCTCCGTGGAAGCAGGAACGCGGAAATTCGTGGCGCCCCGCACCGGGGCGGCCCCCTGACGCGCAAGCGGCCTCGCTTCGACGGCCAACGGACGCACCCAGGGGCGGCAGGCCGTGTTCGGAGCGACGTGGATGTGAACAGACGTTACCGAGGAGACACACATGCCCACGACGCTGGCAGGGAAGAAAGTGGCCATGATGGTGGCCGACGGGTTCGAACAGGTGGAGATGACGAGCCCGCGCGATGCACTCACGCGTGCCGGGGCGCTCGTCGAGATCGTGTCCCCGGAGGAACGGCAGGTCCGGGGCTGGAAGCACACCGAATGGGGAGAGACGTTCGCCGTCGATCGCCCGGTGGATGCCGTGGCAGCCACCGATTACGACGCGCTCGTGCTGCCGGGCGGGCAGATGAACCCGGACAACCTGCGCACCAACGCCAGGGCCGTACAACTCGTGCGGGACTTCCACGAGGCTGGCAAGCCGATCGCGGCCATCTGCCACGCGCCGTGGATGCTCGTCGAGGCGGGGCTCGTGGACGGCCTGCGCCTGACGTCGTATTCCTCGATACGCACCGACGTCGTCAACGCCGGCGGGCAATGGCAGGATGCCGAGGTGGTGGAGGATCGCGGGATCATCACGTCGCGCAACCCCGATGACCTGCCGGCGTTCAATCGGGCGGTCGGCGGCGCGATCGGCGCCAGCCAGGTGCCGCGCGACGGCGGCACCACGACGGGCGCCGGCGAGCCGATCGAACACGCGGGGCCGACGGGCGCTCGCTGATCGACGGGACAGCCGGCCCGCGCCGGCGTTCAGCGCTTCACGAACCGCGCATCGAGACTGAAGCGTCCGGCGCCGACGCAGAGGAACAGGAAGGCGATGTTGCCGAAGAGCAGCGCCTTCTCCTTGGCGGCGAACGGGTCCTGCGCGTGGGCGAAGAAGAACGCCACCGTCATGTTGCACAGGATCAGGAAGGCCGCCGGGCGGGTCAGCAGCCCGAGGGCGAGCAGCAGGCCTCCGCCCACTTCGGCAAACGCCGACGCCCACGCGAACAGGCCGGGCGCAGGGAACCCGAAGCTGGCGACGTGCTCGACGAACTGCGGCGGCGGTGGCAGCTTGACGAGCCCGTGCGCGAGGGCCAGAGCGACACCTGCGCTCACCCGTACCGGCAGCACGCCGATGTCGAACAGCCGCGAACCACTCTTCACTCCCCCGAACAGCAGCGACCGCATGCGCGGTACCTCCCGCCGGGGAGTATAGCGAGCCTGTCATCGCGCGCTTCCCTACAATGACGCGCATGACGCGCCTGATGGCCGCGCTTGCGGCGCTGTGGCTCGCCCTGATGCTGACGTGGGCGTCGCCGCGCAACGTCGGTGACAGCAGCGAGTACCTCGGCATGGCGCTGAACCTCGCGCGCTTCGCGCCGCCTTCGCTGCACGCCGACCAGCTGCGCGCCGTCACTGCCACCTACGCGCACACGCCGCCGGGGTTCGAACTGGAAACCCGCCGCCTTCCCGAGTTGAAGGGCCGTGACGGCAGGTACGACATGCCGCACCTCTGGATGTACGCGTTGCTGGCAGTGCCCGGCGTGTGGGTGGCGTGGCTCGCCGGCGCCCCACCCGAGTGGGGGTTCGTCGCGCTGAACACGGCGCTGTTGGGCACGATGCTGGCGCTGGCCCTGCGACGCGGTGCCGGGCCCTGGACGATGGTGCTCGCGGCGAGCCCGCTCGTGTGGTGGCTCGACAAGCCGCTGGCCGACCTGCTCATCGCCGCCATGCTCGGCGTCGCCGTGCTGTGCTGGCCCAGGCACGGCGCCGTCAGCCTCGTGGCACTCGGGTTGGCTACCGCGCAGAATCCCGCGCTCGTCGTTCCCTGCGTCGTCTTTGGCGTCGCAGCCCTCGCAGGGGACCGCGCCCGCCTGCGCGACCGACGCTGGTGGGCCGGGGCGCTCGCCGGCGCCGGCCTGGCGGCCGTCGGCCCCGCATATTCGCTGTGGCGTCTCGACCGGTTGTCGCCGCTGACCAGCTACACCGCGGCCTGGTGGCCGACGATGACCTCGCTGCTGTTTCCGCTGGCCGACGTCAACATGGGCGCCGTGCCGCGCTTCCCGCCGGGCGCGATCGCCGTCGGGCTGGCACTGCTGCGCCCCGCCGGCTGGAAGGCGCCGGCTGCCCTGCCGGCGGCCGTCAGCGCGGCCGCGCTGCTCGTCGTGTTCAGCCAGCAACCCAACATGAACCAGGGCGGCAATCCGGACTTCTCTCGCTATGCCGTGTGGCTGCTGCCTCTTGCCCTCCCCTGGCTGCTGGACGCCGACCGGGCGCCGCGGCTGGCCACACGCGCCACCGGCCTGCTGCTGCTCGCCGCGTGCGCCGTGTGGACGCTTGCGGCATTCCGCCCGTCACGACCGGAAAGCTATCGCTATCCGACTGCGCTCGCGTCGTGGCTGTGGACGACACATCCCTCGTGGACGCAGCCCCGACCGGAAGCGTTTGCCGAGCGCACGTCGCACCGGGAGCCAGCCATCGTGCCGACTGCCACACCCGGCTGCGAGAAGGTCCTGCTCCACGAAGGCGCATGGCCGGCCCCGTGCCCGCCTGCCTACGCCGAGGTGCCGACCGCGTGCCACGAGGCCAACGTCGCCTGCTATGCCGACGCGGGTCCGTTGGAAGGCATGCACACGGTCAGCTACGCAGGGGTCGTCCCTGGCTGGCACTTCGTCGTGCACGACCGGACGTGGCGCAGCGGCGACCCCGCTGCCTCGTGGGTGGCCTCGCATGCGGCTGGCTTGCGCGCGGGCTCGGCACCGGATCCGAGCATGTCCGTGCGAGCAGCATGGGACGTGGAGTGGACGTACGAGTGGAGCGATGCCGAGGGGCGGCGCCTGCTCGTGTACGTACGCGGCGCGGCCCAGGGCGCGCGGCTGGCGGTGAGGCACCGCGGAACGCTGCACGTGACGGTGACAACGCCTGACGGCCAGCGGGAGGCGAGACGGTTCGGCCCGGGCGACAGCCCCACGACGGTGAGCCTGCCGATCGGGCCGCACGTGCTCGTCGAGATGCGCGTCGGGTGACGCGCCCCGTTCACTTCAACTTCGAGTAGTCGGTCGGATCCATGTACACGGAATCGACCTTCGTGACGATCGGGCCATCGGCCTCGGAGGCGGCCTTCACCTTGCGCCACTCGGGGTCCGCCAGGAAGGCCTCCCAGCTCTTCTTGGCCGCCGCACGGCTCTCGTGCGCGAGCACGTAGATCAGGGTGTTGCTGCGGGCGGGCTCGTCCTGGGGCACCCAGTAGCCGACGTTGGTCATGCCGTGCTTCTCGAAGATCCGCAGGGTGTGATCGCGGAAGCGCGTGTGCAGGTCGTCGAGCTTGCCGGGATGCGTGTAGTACGTCCGGAGCTCGTACACCTTCGTCGCCGCTGACGGCTGCGCGGCCACGTCGACGCGTGACAGCTGGCCGGCGGCGAACCCGACGATCAACAGCAAGGGCAGGGCGAACGACGAACGGATCAGACGCATCGTGACTCCTCAGAAGGTGAACCGGGCGGCCAGCTGGAGCTGCCGCCTCGGGAATGCCGACAGCGACTGGCCGAACGTCGGCCGGTCCACGAACGTGTCGGGGAGTTGCAGGTTCGTCCGGTTCAGCAGGTTGAACACCTCGAGCCGGAGCTCGAGCGCCCGCGGACCGCCGAGCGCGACGCGCCGCGAGACGACCGCGTCGACGGCCGCGTAGCCGGGTCCGACGAGGATGTTCCGCCCCGCATTGCCGTACGTGTAAGCCGGAGCTACCGCAAACGAGCGGCCGTCGTAGGTGACCACGCGGGTGCCGGCCGGCACCGTGCCGCTCACCTCGTTCGGCCTGTCGTAGGCGAACGTCCCGCCGCCGGTGTTGCCCGAGTTGCTGTTGTCGAAGCTGACGCGCGGCGTGAACGGCCGTCCCGACTGCACCGACACGACGCCGCTCACCTGCCAGCCGCGGCCGAAAGCGCCGAGGCCGAACTCCGGCAGGATGTACGACCCGGTGAGCACCAGCCGATGGCGCACGTCGAAGTCCGAGAGACTCCACTCGGCATCGAGGTTCCGGCTGTCCTGCGGCGTGTTGTCGTTGCCGTCGGTGGCGAGGAACGCCGACTGGTCGTCCATCGACTTCGACCACGTGTACGAGCCGCGGAACGTGAGCCGCGCTCCCGCGCGGCGGACCGCGCCGACCTGCAGCGCGTGATACGTGGACTCGGCGCCCGACTCCACCATCAGGATGTCGCCATACTGCGGCAGCGGGCGGCGCGGCGCCAGGTCGCCCGGCCCGGGTTCGGCCTGGTTGATGTTGCGCTTGCGCACGAGGTCGCGCCCGAACGATCCCACGTAGCGCGCGTCGAACGTGGTGCGTGCGAAGGACTGCTGGATGCCGAGGCTCGCCTGGTGCGCGTACGCGTTGCGCATGTGCTGATCGAGCGAGTTGATCGTCGGCTGGGTGCCGATCCCCTGCCCGGGGAAGGGGTCGTCGAGCGTGAGCAGCCGTGTCTGCGACGGGAAGTACAGGCCGATGCCGAAGAACGGCGGGTTGAAGTACAGCGCCGAGGTCTCGATCAGCGTGCCGACGTTGTAGTAGATCCCGTAGCCGCCCTCCACGATGGTGTCGCCCTCACCCGTGAGGTCGTAGCTGAAGCCGACGCGGGGCGCGAAGTTGTTGCCGTCGGCCTCGATGCCCGACCGCGACACGCCGCCGGTGCCGACGTCGAGCAGTTGGTTGGTGCGGCGGTCGTAGATCCGCATGCGATCGGCGGCGTCGACCGCCGGCGCATTGAACTCGTAACGCAGGCCGGCATTGACCGTCAGCCGCGGCGTCACCCGCCAATCGTCCTGCACGAACGCGTTCGTGGACCACGTGCGCAGCGCCTGTGGGTTGTCGTTGGTGCCGAGCAGCGCCATCGTCGGGTAGCCGAGCAGCAGATCGGCGAACGGCGCCCCGGTGATGGCACCGGCAAACAGCGTCTGCCCGCGCGCGAAGAGGTGGTTGATGCCGTCCGACTGGTAATGCCGGAACTCGCCACCCGCTTTCAGGTGATGTCGTCCCAGCTGCGCGCTCAGCGTGTCGGCCAGGTGAATGGTCCGCGTGCTGCGCAGCACAGGCAGGTTCGGGTCGTCGCCGAGCGTCTCGTAGCCGCTGACGACGATCGCCGGGTAGCCGCGATCGACCTCGGGCAGTGACGGGCCGGTGATGCCGAGCGCGCCATAGGCATCGAAGCCGGCGTTTGTCGGCACGCTGTCGCGCTGCAGCGCGTTGACGCCGACCCGCAGTTCATTGAACAGCCGCGGCGAGAACGCCTGGTTGAACCCGGCCGCGAAGTTGTGCCCCTCGTCGAGCACCGAGGTGCCGAACCCGGGCAGGTTGCGCGCCCGGGCCGGGAACGGCAGGTCGCGATCCTCACGCCCGTACGAGTAGCGCACGTGGAACGGCCGATCCTGCCAGCCATGGTGGTCGGTCTTGATCGTGAGCTGGATCGCGTCGCGGTCGCCCGCGGGCGACGCCACGGGGTTGGCCGAGCCGAAGCCCTCCGCATTGGCGCGCGGGTAGAGGTTCGCCACAGCGCGGCCTGCGGCGCTCATGCGCGATGCCGGAATCACGTTGCCGGGGAACGGCCGCTGCGTGAATGGATCGACGATAGGCCGACCGAGTCCGCTGAAGTCGCCCGCGCGCTCGGCATCGGTCGGCACGCGCGCCAGCCGCGTCTCGGCCTCGTGGGCCTGTATGGCGTCCACGCTCAGGAAGTAGAAGGACGGGAATCGCCCGAATGGCCCGCCGACCGTGCCGCCGAACTGGTGCTTGCCGAGCGACGGCTTGTCGGTCCTGTCGGGCAGGAACGCCGGTCGCGCGTCGAGCGCTTCGTCGCGGAAGTACTCGTACGCGGTGCCGCGGATGTCCCGGGTGCCCGACTTGAGGACGACGTTGACCTGCGCGCCGGCACTGCGGCCGTGCTCGGCGTCGTAGGTGGCCTGCAGCACCGACACCTCCTTCACCGCATCGAGGCTCGGGTTGACGACGATGCGGTTGAGGAAGAGGTCGTTGTTGTCGACGCCGTCGAGGAGGAAGTTGTTGGCGGCCTCGCGCGAGCCGTTGTTGTTCAACCCGATGTTGCCCTGGGTGGACAGGCGCGATCCCGGGGCGGGCGGCGCCACGCCGGGGGCCTGGAACGTGAACTGGATGACGTCGCGCTCGGTGACCGGCAGCGTGACGAGCGTCTCGTTGTCGAAGACTTCGCCCACCGTGCCGGTGCCGGCACGGAGCGTCGTGAGATCGGCGCTGATCACCACCTGCTCGGTGACCGCGCCGGGCACCATGACGATCGTGACCGTACCCCTGACGCCCGCCTGCACGGCGATGTCGCGCACGATCTCGGTCTTGAACCCGTCACGTCCCGCCTGCAGGGTGTAGGTCCCGGCCGTGAGCAGCGGGATCACCAGGAGGCCGGACGAGGACGTGGTGCCCTCCCGCATCAGCGCGGTCTGTTGATCGGTCAGCGTGATGGTGACGTCGGGCAGGAGCGCGCCACTCTGGTCGCGTACCTCGACGAAGAGCGTGGCGGCCATCGTCTGAGCGCGAACCGGGCCGGCCGGCAGCGCGCCGAACGCCGCGAGCACGCACAGGAGCACGTGCCACCGTGAATGAAGGCGTGGGAAGGAGATGTGGTCGAACACGATGAAAGCAGGTAAGGGCGCCTCGACGAGGCGCCCGCGCATGGCTAGTTGCCCGGCGAACGTTCGAGGAACGCCAGCAGGTCGGAGATCTCCCGCAGCGTCAGTGTATTCAAGAGGCCTTCGGGCATGGGCGACACCTTTGCCACTTCGCGTCTCTGGATGTCCCTCACCGGAACCGAAACCGGCGGTGCGCCGACCGGCTGCACCACGACCGTATCGGCATCCTCCGACACTATCACGCCGGCGACGACCTTCTTGTCGCGGGTCACGAACTCGACGGATGCCCACTGGTCCGAGATGGATTTCGACGGCTCGAGGATGGCGTCGAGCAGGTCGTTCCGGCCGAACCGCTGGGCCACGTAGGTGAGGTCGGGCCCCGCCTCCTGCCCGAGAGCGCCGTGCTTGTGGCACGCGGCGCAGAGTGCCTTCTCGAACACCTGTTGGCCGCGAGCCGCGTCGCCCGTGTAGGCCATCGGGTCGAGCGTCATGTACTCACGCAGCTCCTGGATCGACAGCCGCGTCGCATCGTCGCCGAGCTGCTGCGGACGTCCGGCAGCGGTCATGGGCGGCGGCGGCGTGAACGCCTCCATCTCCTCCTCGGCGGCCCTGCGCTCGTCGTCGGGCAGATTCGTGAGCATCTCCTTCCACATGTCACGCATGTAGCCGGGGAAACTCGCGCCGCCGCGCCACTTCTGCTCCTGCGCGGTGAGGAACCACTTCACGACGGCATCGCGCTCCGGCTTCTCCCAACCGGCCTTCATCGCGCGGAGGCAGTACATCATGAAGAGCTGGTCCTCACGATGCGTGCCCGGGGCCGTCATGTAGGCCACCATCTTCGGCTGGGCCCCTGGCGTCTCGAGAAAGGCCATGGTCCTGGCGATCTCGCGGTCGACGAGCGCGGTGCCCGTCGGGCACCGCCCGAGTAGGGCCGTGCCGATGGCCGTGTACCGCGACGCGTGCCGGACGCCGGCGCCGCGGATCAGCGACAGGTGCATGGCGCGAAGCACATCGACGAGCGCCTGGCCCGACGCGCCGCCCTCGATGATCGCGAGCTGCTTGTCCAGCAGGGGAGGCACGTCGGTGGACGCTGTCGCCGTCTGTGCCAGGGCGACCTGCGCCTCGGTGGCCGCGGGGAGCGCGGTCAACGCCATGGCCGCATCGCGCCACGCGTTGCGGTTCACCACGCGCAGGAGTTGTCGCGCAGCGTAGCGCAGGTGGCGATCCTCGTGCCCGAGCAGCGGCAGCACGTCGGCGACGGGATCGAACGGCGCCGTCATGGCCGGGTGGAGCCCCGGCCTGACGAGCGCTTCGAGGGCGCGACGCTGCACGAACGGGTCGCCGTCGCGCAGCAGCGGCACGAGGGCCGCGCGCGCCTCGGGCGTCGAGTGCAGCCCGAGGTAGAGCGCCGCGGCGGCGCGCATCTCGACCGCCGCGTCGCGCGTCAGGGTCGCGAGCGATGCCACGGCAGGCGCCTCGCCGTGGACGTGCAGCAGCTCGAGTGCGCGCGCACGGCGATCGCCCGGGTCCGGGCCGCTCACGACCTGTCGCAGCCGCTCGTTCCAGCTCGCGCCGGCAGCCCGACGGGCCTCCTCGATTGCCTTGCGGCCGAACGACGAACGCGGCTGCGGCTGCGCGAGCGCGCGCGCCACGGGATCGGACGGCGGTGCAGGCCGAAGCCGTGCCGCCTGCGTGTGGGCGACGCGGTAGATGCCGCCCCGCGTACGTCGTCCGCCGAGCGCGAAGTACACGGACCCGTCGGCGGCGACATCGAGGTCGGTGACGTTGAGCGGCGTGCCGAGCACGAATTCCGAGACCGATTCGGTGTAGCTCGCGCCCTTGCGCTGCTGGCGGCCGACGAGGATGCGGCCGCGCGACCAGTCGCCGAGCAGGAACGCATCACGGTAGTCGGCGGGAAACGCCTCGCCCTGGTATAACACGACACCCACCGGGGAGCCACGGCCGAGCTCACTCAACGACGGCAGCGTGTCGGGGTACGCGGTCGGGAATGGCCCGGAGCCATACCGGAACCCGTAGTCACCACCGGGCAGCAGGTGCAGCGTGCGGACCGGTCGGTACCACGGCAGGTTGATGTCCCACTCCATGTCGGAGTCGAACGTGAACAGCTCACCCGACAAGTTGAAGGCGGCGTCGTAGGCGTTGCGGAAGCCACCGGCGACGATCTCGATGGACGGCGTGGTCTCCGGACCGGTCGCGCCGATGATGTCGGCGAGGCGAAGGCGCGAGATGAATCCGGCTGGCGCGCGCACCTGGTTGCCGTGGCCACGGGCATCGCCCATCACCGGCAGCAACTGCTCTTCGCCGAAGTTCTGGAACGGCGACAGCGGCGAGAAAGAGGCCTCGGTGCCGCCGAAGTTGCCGATCATCCAGTAGACGTCGCCCTCGGGCCCGAACACGAGCGCATGGGCGCCGTGCTCGCTGATCGAATAGGTGCTGCGCGCCACGAGGATTGGCGTCTCGCCCACGCCGTCGCCGTTGCGATCGGGCACGTGATAGAGCGAGGCGACCGTCGGCTTGCCCGGACCATCGCACGTCGCCAGGAGATCGGCGCCGGCAAACAGCAGGCCCTGGCAGTTGGTGATGGCGTCGGTGATGACCTGTTCGGTATCGAAGATGCCATCGCCATCGGTGTCGCGCAGCCGGACGATGGGGCCGGTTTCCTTGGCGACGACCAGCTGTCCTGCGGCATCGAAGGTGAGGTTCACGATCGAACCTGCCTTGGCCGCCGGATAGGCCTCGGC
>JAEYZV010000256.1 GCA_023427865.1 Acidobacteriota bacterium | reverse complement strand
GATCGTTCCGCTCGGTGGTTGCCGTCGGCGCCGCCCACTGCATGGAAGCCGCGATGTGCGCCGCGACGGTACTGGAGGTGCACGAATGGCCACCGCTCGTGATGAGCCTCGAATCGGAGGACAAGCTCGATCACGTCGTGTTCGTCTACCGGACGGGCACTGGCTGGGGGAGCATCGCAAAGTCGCGCGACCCGGGCCTGCACGGCCGGCGTCCCGTGTTCCGCACGCTGCGCGACCTGGCGTGCAGCTATGTCGAGCCCTACGTCGACGACTCGGGTCGCATCACCGGGTACGGCGTGTTCGACCTGCGGTCGCTCGGACGGTACGACTGGCGGTGCTCGACGCGCAACCTGTGGCGCGTGGAGAACGCGCTCATCGAGTTGCCGCACCGCCCGATCCGCAGCGCCGATGCGCGCATCGACGCCCTGCGGCGGCGCTACCACGCGTTCATGCGCGCGTACCCGGGCTTCAAGCCGCTCTACTACCGCGGCCAGCATCGCTGGCACCCCCTGCCGGCGGCGTTCGCGCCATCCGTGCGACTCCAGCGGAAACTCGCGCGAGCCCGGTAGGGCGCGTTCCCCGAACGCGCCAGATTGCGCTCCCCGAAACCGCCCCATCGCGTTCCCCGAACGCGCCAGGCGGCCTTCCACGAACGCGCCGGCGGCAGGCATTCGGCGTCAATCGAGATCGAACGCGCGCTCCGGCCGGCTGATCGGCTCCTTGCTCGCCTGCTCGAGCGCTTCGCGGAATCGCCGGTCGAGGTCGTCACCACGATTCTTCTCGGCCTGCATCGACTGTTCGAACAGCCGTTCGCGCGCCGCCGCTTCCTCGGCGAGCAGCCGGTGCGCATCATCGATCTCACGCACCGGTCCGGTGCGCGCCTCCTTGTGCGAGACGACACGCTTGAGGTTCACATCGACAACGAGCGCAGCGCGACAGCAGGGGCACTGGACGGTGAGTTCGGAGGCGAGACGGCTCATCACCCTTCCCTTTCATGACACGGGTTGCGTAGGCTGGATCTACGACCCGCGCGATCATGACACACCCCAGCCACAGCCATCACCGTCCTCGTCGCCGCCTGCGGCTGGCCACCTACAACATCCACAAGTGCCGCGGCATGGATGGCCGCACGCGGGTGGACCGCATCGCCGACGTGCTGGCCTCGCTCGACGCCGACGTGATCGCCCTGCAGGAAGTGGTCGGCAGCGGACCCGAGGAGCAGGGCCAGGCGGCCGAGCTCGGCGCCCGTCTCGGCATGGGCTGGGTCATGGATTCGGTGCGCCTGCTGCGTGGCAAGGCGTACGGGAACGTGGTGCTGAGCCGCCTGCCGATCGAGCGGACGCATCACTGCGACCTCTCGTGCGCCAAGCGCGAACCGCGCGGCTGCCACCGCGTGGACATCGACGTGGACGGCCGCATCCTCCACGTCTTCAACGTGCATCTGGGCACGGCCGTCCTGGAGCGGCGCGAGCAGGCGCCCCGCCTGGCCGAGTTCGTGGCCAACGGCCACGTGCCCGGCCCCAAGGTGCTGCTCGGCGACTTCAACGAATGGGTGAAGGGGCTGACGTCGAAGACGCTGGGGGAGATGCTCGAGGGCGTGGACCTGACCGCCCACCTCCGGCGCCGGCGCACGTACCCCGGCGTGCTCCCGATGTTCCACCTCGACCACATCTACGTCGCGGGCGGGCTGGAGGTGGAGAAGGTGTCGTTCCCGCGCAACAAGCTCACGCTCATCGCGAGCGACCACATCCCGCTGGTCGCCGACGTGAAGATGCCGTAGTGGCACCTACAGCGTCGCCCCGAGGCGCTCGGCGACGCGCAGCGCCGACACCAGACCATCCTCGTGGAACCCGGCGCCGAGGTATGCCCCGCAGTAGAACGTATGGCGCCTGCCGTTCAAGGCCTCCAGCCGCGCCTGCGCGGTGATGACGGCACGGTCGAGGACGGGATGCGTGTAGTCCTCGACGGCGACCACGTGCTCGACAGGCTGCGGCGCGCCGTTCAGCGTGACGCAGTACTGCGTCGGCCCCGGCACGCCCTGCACGCGATTGAGGTGGTAGGTCATCGAGATCGGCGCGGTGAGATCGCGGCAATCGTGGATGTCGCAGTTCCACGAGGCCCAGGCGCGGCGGTTCCGCGGCAGGACGGCCGCATCGCTGTGAAGCACGGTGCGGTTCACCACGTACCTGAACGTGCCGAGCGCCTCCTCTTCGGCCGGCGACGGATCGGCGAGCATCGCGAGTGCCGTGTCGGCATGCGTGGCAATCACCACGCGGTCGAACCGGTGGCGGCCACCGTCGCCGGTCTCGATCGTGATGCCGTCCGGCAGCCGCTCGATGCGTCGCACCGGCGTCGAGAGGTGGACCGGCCCCGAGATCGTGCGGGCAACCGCTTCGACGTAGGTACGGCTGCCGCCGCTCACCGAGCGCCACGGCGGCGCGCCGCCGGCGGCGAGCAGCCCGTGGTTGTCGTAGAACCGCAGCACGGTGCGCGCCGGCGCGTCCATCATGTGCGAGAGCGGCGACGACCAGATCGCGCCACTCATCGGCAGCACGAAGTGGCGCACGAAATGCGCGGAGAAGCGCTCCCGACCGAGGAAGTCGCCGAGCGTGACGTCGTAGCCTTCCGCCGATCGCAGGAAGCGGCGCGCGCGGCGGAAGAACTGCACGATCTCGACGAGCATCCGCATGTGGCGCGGGTCGAGCAGGCGCCAGCGCTGCGCGAGGAGCGACGAGATCGAGCGGCTCCCGTACTCGAGGCCGCAGCGGCGACACCTGACGCCGAAGCCCATCGCGGTGGCATGCGACGCGACGCCGAGTCGATCGAGCAGCCGGACGAAGTTGGGGTACGTGCGCTCGTTGAACAGCAGGAACCCGGTGTCGAGTGGCTGTACGCCACCACCGGGGAGCGGTACGTCGACGGTGTGCGCGTGACCGCCCAGCCGCGGCTCGCGCTCGAAGATCTCGACGTGATGTGACCGCGACAGGACGTAGGCGGCGCCGAGGCCGGAGATGCCCGATCCGATGATGGCGATGCGCACGGAACGTGAGGGGGGAGGCCCGAACGGCCCGCCCACAGTCTACGCGCCGCGCCGGCACCGGTACAATCGGCGCATCGTGCGTCGATTCCGGAGTGTCGGCACCACAATCACGCTCTTTGCGGTCGTGACGGCAAGCGCCCTGGCCGGGGGCCCGGTCGGCGCACAGGGATCGCGCTCACCCACCGGTCCCCCTGGCACCGACCGCATCACGGAACGGCAACTGCGAAGCTACCTCGCGTTCCTGTCGTCGGACCTGCTCGAAGGACGGGGCGCGCCGTCGCGCGGTCTCGATATCGCCGCGGCGTTTCTCTCCGCCAACCTCGAACGCCTCGGCCTCACGCCGGCAGGCAGCGACGGCACGTACCTGCAGCAGATCGGGCTGACGCGGCGGCAGTTCGATCCCGGCCGCACGACGCTCTCCATCGGCCGCCGCACGTTCGTCGTCGGCGACGGCTTCCTCGCCGGCGCCGCGACTGGCACCGCGAAGGGGCCCGCTGTCTACGTGGGCAACGGCACGGTGATCCGGTCGCGTGGCGTCGATCCGTACCGCGACCTCGACGTCGCCGGCAGGATCGTGATCTCCAACAGTGGCCTGCCGGCCGGCTTCTCGCAGGAGGACCTGAAGGGACCGGCCGGTAAGGACTGGGAGATCACCGAGGCTGCCGCAGCGGCACGCGGCGCCGTGGGCGTCCTGTTCCTGCCCGACTACTCCGCTCTCGCCAACTGGGCGACGAACCGGGACATTCGCACCTCACGCACGTCGCTGACGGTCGATGCCCTCGACGAGGGAGGCGGACCGGGGCTGCCGACGGCCACGCTGTCGGCCGCCGCCATCGGCGCCCTCTTCACGGGGCAGAAGGTCGGACCGCAGGAGATCTTCCAGCGTGCCGTGCGTCGCGAACCGGCGGCGCCCTTCGCGCTGTCGGATGGGATGGTCGTCCAACTCTCGGTCGCAGCCCGCGAGGAACGCCTGAACATCGCCAACGTCGTCGCCGTGCTCGAAGGCCGCGACCCGAAGTTGAAGCACGAGTACGTCGCGCTCGGCGCGCATTACGACCATCTGGGCATCGCGACGACGCCGGATGGCGACGACGACCGGATCTACAACGGCGCAGACGACGACGGATCGGGCACGGCGGCCCTGCTGGCGATGGCCGACGCCCTCGCGACGGCCTCGCCACGACCGCGCCGCTCCGTGTTGTTCGTGTGGCACACGGGCGAGGAGAAGGGGCTCTGGGGCTCGCGCTACTTCACCGAGCATCCGACGGTGCCGATCGACCGGATCGTGGCACAGCTGAACATCGACATGATCGGGCGCGGCCGCCCAGATCGTCAGCCGGCATCGAACGAACCGCTGGCACTCACCGACATGGACAGCGTGTACGTCGTGGGCTCGCGCCGCATCTCTCCGGCACTCGCCGCGACGCTCGAGCGTGTCAACGCGCGGTATCACCGCCTTCGTTTCGACTACTCGCTCGACGCCCCGGGAGACCCGGGGCAGATCTTCGAGCGCAGCGATCACTACAGCTACGCCCGCCGCGGCATTCCGGTCGCGTTCTTCTTCACGGGCCTGCACGACGACTATCACGGGCTCGGCGATGAGATCGACGAGATCGATTTCCCCAAGCTTCGACGGATCGTCCAGACGATCTACGCCGCCACGCGCGCGCTGGCTGACGACCGTGAGTTCGGCAGGAAAGGTCGGTAAGGGCGCCGAGAGCGCCGCGACATCGCAGGACGAGCGGTCCCCCGCCGCCATGTCGTCGGATCGGGTAAGCTCTCCGGCAAGGGAGTCCTCTCCTTGGATACCGCGTTCACCTGCGGCGACGATCGTGGAGCGCGCGGCGCGTGGAGGCTGGCATGACGCTCCTCGGGCTCCACCACGTGACCGCGACAGTCGACGAGGCGCAGCCCGATCTGGATTTCTGCGTCGGGCTGCTCGGGCTCCGCCTCGTCAAGCAGACCGTCAATTTCGACAACCATCGGGTCTTCCACTTCTACTACGGGAACGAACACGGCACGCCGGGTACGCTCTGGACCACGTTCCCCTATCACGGGCAGGGCGTGCGCGTCGGGACCATCGGCGCTACCCAGGTCGTCACGACCGCGTTCTCGGTTCCCGCCCCGTCACTCGGCGGCTGGCGTGAGCGTTTCGCCGCTGCCGGCGTCCGCTACGTGGAGCGCGACGCATTCGGCGAGGCGCACCTCGTCCTCCGCGATCCCTCGGGCCTCGAGATGGAGATCGTCGGCACGCGGGAAGACGATCGACCGGCGTGGGCAGGCGGCGGCCCGTCGCCAGACGAGGCCATTCGCGGACTGCACGGCGTCACGCTGCTCGTGCACGACATCGGCCCGACGCGCGACTTCCTCGGCGAGGTCCTTGGCTGCCGCGTGCAGCAGGAAGTGCCTGGCCGTGCGCGCTTCGCCATCGGAGGCGGTGGGCCGGGCCGGCAGTTCGACGTGCGCCACGACGCGGACGCCATCAGGGGCAGCAACGGACTCGGGACCGTTCATCACGTGGCGTTCGCGATCGACGGCGACGAGGCACAACTCGCGCTGCAGGCGGAACTGCAACGCCGCGGCATCCATGTGACGCCCGTGATGGATCGGCAGTACTTCCGATCGATCTACTTCCGTGAACCGGGAGGCGTCCTCTTCGAAGTGGCGACGACGATGCCCGGGTTCACCGTAGACGAGCCACTCCACGCCCTGGGTACGTCGCTCAAGCTGCCCGCCTGGCAGGAACCCGGGCGCGCGGCGATCGAGGCCGGCCTGCCGCGGATCGATCTGCGGTGACACGCCGGCTCGGCCGCGCCCGCGGCGCAGTCCCGGCCGCGGCAGGTGGACATGGCGCTGCGCGCCGTGCGGCCACGTCCCTCGCGTCGCTGCTGGTGCTGGCGTTCATCGCCTGCAGCGGAACGCAGGGGCTCCAGGAGCATCCCCGATCGGGCCTGCGGGCGCGGCACGTCGGCACGGGTCAGCGGCCGATCGTCCTGCTGCACGGGTACTCGTCGTCTCCGGACGAGTGGCTTCCCTTCACGACGACGATCACCCTGCCAGCTGGATGGCGCTTCGTGTTCCCGGAAGGACCCGGACGCGGCACGTCGGGCCGCGGACGCGCGTGGTGGCCGCTCGATCTCGCCTCGCATCAGGGAAGCGACGGGTTACCGGATCTCTCCCGAACACGCCCGGAAGGCCTCGCCATCGCGGCCGTCGCCGTCCGCACTCTGCTCGACGAACTTCACGAGAACACCGCAGGAAGCACACCGATCCTCGGAGGATTCTCGCAGGGCGGCATGGTCAGCGCCGAGGTGGCGTTCCGCAGCGACACGCCGCTCGCGGCGCTGGTCTTGCTCTCGCCGACGGTCGTCGACGAGGCGAGCTGGGCCGCCGGTATTCGGCGCCGCAAGGGCCTGCGGGTCTTCCTCTCACACGGCCGGCGCGACGACGTGCTGCCGTTCGAGGCCTCGGCGCGGCTCGCGGGCACGCTGCGTGGCGCCGATCTCGACGTGACATGGGTGCCGTTCGACGGCGGCCACGACATCCCGGCGCAGGTCGTGGTTGCGCTGAACGGCTTCCTCCAGCGTGTGCCGTAGCCGGAGCGCCGTAGCGTACCCGACGCCGATCGCGCGTCGGGCAAGGCCCGACGCCTACGTACCGACGTCAGAGCAGCGACGACCGCGCGCAGCCAGGCCCTGTGCCTGGATGTTCGTAGCCGCCGGGCCTCGCCCGGCGGGTCTTGACATGGCAGCTGTACTAATAGTACTAGTACACCTCGTGCTGCCGTTCCGTGTCGCTCTCGTGCCGGGCATTCCCGTCTACGAGCAACTCGTGGCAGCGGTCACGCGGGCGATCGTGTGCGGCGACCTGAAGCCGGGCGACGCATTCCCGTCGGTCCGTGCGCTCAGCCAGGCGCTGCGGATAAACCCGAACACGGCCCAGAAGGCCGTCACGCAGCTGACTGCGCTCGGCCTGCTCCACGTACACCCCGGCATCGGCACGCGCGTGGCACACCCACGGCGCGGCTTGCTGCCAGCGGTGAACGGCTTGACGTGATGCGCCAGGCGGTCAAACAGGTGCGCACTGCGCTCGACGAATTCTATGCAACGCTGAACGACGAGCAGAAGGCCCAGTTCGAGGC
>JAEYZV010000190.1 GCA_023427865.1 Acidobacteriota bacterium | reverse complement strand
GCGTAGGACGGCGACTGCACCTGGAAGTTGTCGTTGTAGGTCCGGTTGTACGTGACGACGAGGTTGTTGACGAGCGAGGGCGACACCACCCACGTGTCGTTGAGCGAGATGATCTGGTTGTCCCACGTGCGGCCGAACGAGCTCGTGAGGACGTTGCTCGTGTCGAGGTATTCCGGCACGGAGGCCTTCGACCGCCAGTAACGCCCGTAGATGCGGTGGTTGTTGCTGAACGTGTGATCCATCCGCAGCAGGTACTGGTGGTCGTCCGAGTTGGCCGGCGCCGAGTAGCGCAGGGTGTTGATGGGGTCACCCGCGTTGGGGTTCGGCAGCGGCAGGTGCTGCGCGAGGATCAGTGCCGCCGTCGGGTCGATGCGACTGGCCGGGATGACGTTGCCCGGGAAGGGCTGTCCCGTGAGCGGATCGCGCAGCGTGCGCGTGTAGCCAGCGAAGTTGCCCTGTCGCTGCGCGGCGGTCGGGACCAGGGCCCTGCGGTCGGCCGGCCGCTGCTCCTGCAGCGTGCCCTGGTAGGACCCGAAGAAGAACGTCCGGTTCTTCACGATCGGGCCGCCGAAGGTGCCGCCGAACTGCTTGCGGTTCAGGCCGTCGTCGATGCCGGGCGTGAAGAAGTTGTTGGCGTTCATCGACGAGTCGCGCAGGTAGCCGAACCCGAGGCCGTGGAACTCGTTGGTGCCCGAGCGCGTGACGGCGTTGACGATGGCGCCGGCGTTGCGGCCGTACTGCGCGCTGAAGGAGTTGGTCTGCACCGAGAACTCCTGCAGGGCGTCGGGGTTGGGCATCGGGTTGGAGGCGTTGCTGTAGTGGTCGTTGTTCGACCCGCCGTCCATGACGTAGTTGGTCGAGTTCGCGCGCGCGCCGTTGGCCGACACGCCGACCGCGCCCGGGTACGTGGACCCCGACGTGACGCTCGTGCGGTTGTCGGGAATCACGCCGGCCACCAGCTGCATCAGTTGCGTCGGGTTGCGGCCGTTGAGCGGCAGTTCCTCGATGCGCTTCTGGTCGACGACGGTCTTGAGCGTGCTCGACACGGTGTCGACCGTCGTGCTGATGCCGCTCACCGTCACCGACTCCGTGAGGTCGCCGACCCGCAGCGCGACGTCGAGGCGAACCTCTTCGTTGACGCGCACCACGACGTCCTGCACCTGCACGGTCTGGAAGCCCGCCAGTTCCACCTGGACGCGGTAACTGCCGACAGGCAGGCCGCGGATGACGTACTGGCCGGTGCCGTCCGAGACGGCCTCGAGCGATGTGCCGGTGGCGGTGGCCGTCGCCTTCACGGTCGCGCCAGGGACCACGGCGCCGTCGCTGTCGCGAATGACGCCCGTGAGTCCGCCGGTAGTGGTTTGCGCCTGCAGGCCGCCCACTCCGGTCAGGGCGACCAGCAGCGCGGCGAGCGCTGCCCTCTTCAATGTGCCAATCATGGTGGTCCCTGTCCTTGCGCCTCCCACGCGTCCGCCCTGCGATGGGAGGAACGCGGGGCGGAGAACGGACCCACCCGTTCGGACGGCGTGTGAAGGCGCGGCATCATCAGACTCCTCGGAAGCGGGGCTGTCAATAGAAATTTGATACGAGCGTTTCATTTTTGAAACGGCGGCGCCCGATTGAAAACGGACGGGCGATCGGCTAGCGTGGCCCCGTTGGTTGGCGGGAAGGGTAGCGGGTAGCGGGTACCGGGTACCGGGTACCGGGGGCCGCGTCGGTACGCCAGGCGGCTGCGTAGCGCCGGGATGCGACGGCCGAAGGCCCTACGACGAAGGCCGTGGCTCGCGCACGGCGTACGGTAGGGCCCGCTCTCCGAGCGTGGCCAATCGGTAGGGCCCGCTCTCCGAGCGTGGCCGGAGGCACAGATGCAACATCGCATCGGCACAGGCATGCTGGTGGTCGCGGTCGCCGCCGCGGGGCTTGCCGCGCAGGCGCCGTCGGGGCGTCACCGCGCGGAGCTGCTGTTTCCCGTCGAGCACTGGCACAACCACTCCCCGAGCATCGTCCAGCATCCGGACGGCCACCTGCTCGTGACCTGGTTCCATGGATCCGGCGAGCGGACGGCCGACGACGTCGAGGTGCTCGGCGCGTGGCAGCGCGCAGGGACGACGACCTGGGCCCCGCCCATGAGGCTTGCCGATACGCCCGGCTATCCCGACACCAATCCCGCGCTGTTCGTCGATCGCGACGCGAAGCTCTGGCTGATGTGGCCGACGATTCTCGCCAACGAGTGGCCGACTGCGCTGATGAAGGTGAAGACGGCCGCACGATGGCCGGTGGGCCAGGTGCCGGCGTGGGACTCCAGCGAGGTGATGCACGTCACGCCCGGCGATCGCTTTGCGGAGGTCACGCGCCGCGAGGCCGACAGGCTCGCCGCGAGCCTGCCTCAGGGCGACGTCTCCAACCGTGCCCGCGCCTACCTCGAACGCCTGAAGAAGGACGCCGGCGACAAGCTGACGCGACGACTGGGCTGGATGACGCGCACGCATCCGCTGCAGCTCGAGGACGGTCGCATCATCGTGCCGCTCTACTCCGACGGCTTCAGCTTCTCGCTGATGGCCATCAGCGACGACGGCGGACGCACGTGGCAGGCGAGCGACCCGCTCGTCGGCGGTGGCAACATCCAGCCGGCGCTCGCGCGACGCAGGGATGGGACCATCGTGGCCTACATGCGCGACAACGGCCCGCCCCCCAAGCGGATACACGTGAGCGAATCCACCGACCGCGGCGAGACGTGGAGCACCGTGCGCGACAGCGAGCTTCCGAATCCCGGAACGAGCGTCGACGTGACGGTGTTGCGGAGCGGGCGGTGGGCGCTCGTGTACAACGATCTCGAGCGCGGTCGCCACAGCCTGGCGGTCGCGGTGTCGGACGACGAGGGCCGCACTTGGTCTGCGCCGCGTCACCTCGAACGGGATCCGGATGGCGCCACCGAGGCGCAGCAAGGCCAGTATCACTACCCGTCGATCATCCAGACGCGTGATGGGATGATCCACGTCGCGTACAGCATCTTCCTGCCGCCAGCGAGCAGTACGAAGGATGCCGAAGGGCGCCTGCTGCGGAAGAGCATCAAGCACGCCGTGTTCGACGAGGCGTGGGTGATGAACCGACGCTGACCGACGACGCGACGCAGACGGACGGCCGGGACGGCCGTCCCTACCTGACGTGTGGGGACTATTGACGAAGGCCGAAGGCCGACTGACGAAGGCCGCTGATTCCTATGCTTGACCACCTGCAATCACGACCGCTCCGCATTGGCCTCCTCGACCTCGGGGACGGCCGCGACTTCCTCAGCCAGCCGCTGGCCCCCGTGCAGCGGCAGTTCCGTGACGCACTCGCCGGCAAGCTCCGCGCCGACGGGCACGAGGTCGTGCTCGGCGACGACGTGATCTGGCGCAACGACATCGCGGTGCGCAACGGCAAGGCGATGGCGGCGGCCGATGTCGACGCCGTCGTCTTCAACTTCTCGGTGTGGGCCTGGCCGCAGTACGCACGCGTGGCGGCGCAGTTCTGCCCGCAACCGATTGCGATGTTCGCGAGCGTCAACCCGCAGTACCCCGGGCTGGTCGGCATGCTGGCCAACGCCGGCTCGCTCGACCAGGCAGGTATCCGGTTCACGAAGACCTTCGGAGACCTCGACGACCCGAAGGTGTACGGCGCGCTCGTGTCGCGCGTCCGTGCCGTGGCCGCGGCGCGGCGGCTGAAGGGGCTCACGTACGCGCTGATCGGCGGGCGCTCGCTCGGCATCGACACCACCGTGATCGACCCCGCGCAGTGGATGGCGCAGTTCGGCATCGACGTCGATCACGTCGATCAGTTCGAGCTCGTGCGCCGCGCCGAGCGCGAGCTCGCCAGTGGATCCCGCGTCGAGCCGGCGCTGGCGTACCTGAAGCAGCACGTCGGGAAGATCCACTGGACGGCGCCCGATGCGACGTTCCGCCTCACCGAGGACCTCCTGCGCAAGCAGCTCGGGATGTACTACGGCGCGGTGGACCTGATCGAGGAGTTCGGCTACGACTTCTGCGGCATCAAGGGCCAGCGCGAGCTCACCGAGCACTTCGCGACGGCCGACGTCGCCGAGGGGTTCCTCAACGACCCGTATCATCCGGACGGCACGCCGAAGCCGTCGATCGTCTGCGCCACCGAGGCCGACTCGGACGCGGCGCTGACGATGCAGATCTTCAAGCACCTGGCGGGCACACCCGTGCTGTTTGCCGACGTGCGGCACTACCACGCCGATCTGGGGCTTTGGGATTTGTGCAACAGCGGCGAGCACGCCACGTACTTCGCCGCCCATAGCCTCGACCCGCGAGAGAACCTCGCGAAGACGGAGTTTCGCCCGCAGGGCTTCTACTTCCCGGCAGGGGGCGCCGCGGTGTACCACGTGGCCGCGCCTGGTGCGGTCACCCTCGCGCGCCTGACGCGACGCGCGGGCGAATACCGCATGGTGGCGTTCCGCGCCGAGTTCGCCGACCTGGGCGAGCGTGCGCACGAAGTGGCGGCCATCAGTCAGGACAACTGGCCGCACGCGTTCGCGAAGTTCTCATGCACGCCCGAGGCGTTCATCGAGGCCTTCAACTGCAACCACATCCACGGCGTGTACGGCGACTGCCTCGCGGAACTGCAGGGCGTGTGCGACGTGCTGGACGTCGAGTGCGAGGTGCTGGGCTGACATGGCTGCGGTGATCGGCATCGATTTCGGCACCGAGTCGGCGCGCGCGCTCGTCGTGGACGCGCGTGATGGCCGCGTGCTCGGCAAGGCCGTGCATGCGTACCGCCACGGCGTCATCGACGAGCGGCTGCCGTCGGGTGGCGCAACGCTCGGCGCCGAGTGGGCGCTCCAGCACCCGGGAGACTGGCTCGCGTCGCTCGAGGCATGCGTCCGAGACGCGCTGGCCGCCGCGGGCGTCGCGCCCGATCAGGTGATCGGGCTCGGCATCGACTTCACCGCCTGCACGGTGCTGCCCGTGAAGGCCGACGGCACGCCGCTCATGCAGGTGGGCGCGTTCGCTGGCGAGCCCAACGCGTGGCCGAAGCTGTGGAAGCACCATGCGTCGCAACCGCAGGCGACGCGCGTCACAGAGGTGGCGGCGGCGCGCGCCGAGTCGTGGCTGCCGCGCTACGGCGGGCGGATCTCGTCCGAGTGGCTGTTGCCCAAGGCACTGCAGGTGCTCGACGAAGCGCCCGACGCGTTCGCAGCGGCCGACCTGATCGTGGAGGGCGGCGACTGGGTCGTGTGGCAGCTCACGGGCGACTTCGCGCGCAACGCCTGCGCCGCCGGGTACAAGGGCCTCTGGCACAAGCGGGAGGGCTACCCGTCGGACGGCTATCTCGAAGCGCTGCACCCCGGACTGCGCGGGTTCTACGCGAGCAAGGGCGGCGGCCAGCGGGTGGTCGCGCCCGGTGCGAAGGTCGGGACGCTGACGCCGGCGTGGGCGTCGCGGCTCGGGCTGCGCGAGTCCACCGCCGTGGGCGCGGCGCTCATCGACGCGCACGCGGGCGTGCTCGGGAGCGGCGCCACGACGCCGGGCGCGCTGATGATGATCCTCGGCACGTCCACGTGTCACCTCGTGCTTGCCGAACGCGAGCAACTGGTGCCGGGCATCGCCGGGGTCGTCGAGGACGGCATCGTCGCCGGGTTGTTCGCGTACGAAGCGGGGCAGGCGGCAGTCGGCGACAGCTTCGCGTGGTTCGTGGACGCACTGGCGCCGGCCGACGTCCGGCAGGAGGGCGCGTCCAGGGGCGTGTCGCCGCACCAGGTGCTCAGCGAACGAGCGGCGAGCCTGCGTCCGGGCGAGACGGGCCTGGTCGCACTCGACTGGTAGAACGGTAACCGCAGCACCCTTGTCGATGCCGAGTTGAGCGGCCTGGTCGTCGGCATGACGCTGGCGACGCGTCCGGAGCACCTGTATCG
>JAEYZV010000115.1 GCA_023427865.1 Acidobacteriota bacterium | reverse complement strand
CGGCCGTCATGACCGCGGCCGGGTCGGTGATGACCAACAAGTACGCCGAGGGCTATCCGGGCAAGCGCTATTACGGCGGCTGCGAGTACGTGGACGTCGCCGAGTCGCTCGCGATCGACCGCGCCCGCGCGCTGTTCGGCGCCGAGCACGTGAACGTGCAGCCGCACTCGGGCGCCCAGGCGAACATGTCGGTGTTCGTGTCGCTGCTCGAGCCCGGCGACACCATCCTCGGCATGAACCTCGCCCACGGCGGGCACCTCACGCACGGACATCCGCTGAACTTCTCCGGGAAGTTCTACAAGGTCGTGCCCTACGGCGTCAGGGCCGAGGACGAGCGCCTCGACTACGACGAGCTCGAGCGCCTCGCACACGAGCACCGGCCGAAGCTGATCATCGTCGGCGCGAGTGCCTACCCTCGCGTCATCGACTTCGAACGGATCGCCGCCGTGGCTCGGGCCATCGACGCGCGGATGATGACCGACATGGCGCACATCGCCGGCCTCGTGGCGGCCGGCGTGCATCCGAGTCCGGTCCCGCACAGCGACTACGTCACCACCACCACGCACAAGACCCTGCGCGGTCCGCGCGGCGGGCTGATCCTGTCGCGCCAGGCGCACGCAAAGGCGATCGACCGTGCGGTGTTCCCCGGCGTGCAGGGCGGCCCGCTCATGCACGTGATCGCGGCAAAGGCCGTCTGCTTCAAGGAAGCGCTCGAACCGCAGTTCCGCGCCTACCAGGCCCAGGTGGCCACCAATGCGCGTCGCCTGGCCCAGTCGCTGCGCGACGAAGGCTTCCGCCTCGTGAGCGGCGGCACCGACAACCACCAGATGCTCGTCGACGTGTTCTCGAAGGGGATCACCGGCAAGCAGGCCGAGGCGGCGCTCGGCGAGGCCGGCATCACCGTCAACAAGAACGCCATCCCGTTCGACAAGAACCCGCCGATGGTCGCCTCCGGCATCCGGATCGGCACACCTGCCGTCACCACGCGCGGCATGGGCGAAGTGGAGATGGACCGGATCGCCGACCTGATCTCGTCGGCGCTGCAGCACTGCGACGACAGCACGGCACTCGCGAAGATCCGCGGCGAAGTGGAAAACCTGTGCCGGGAGTTCCCGCTCTACCCGCCCCCGGCCTGATCGACGGCGTCCGGCGCGTCCTCGGTCCGGGGGGCGCGCTGGCCACCGTGCTCGACGGCTTCGAGCCGCGCAACAGCCAGCAGCAGATGGCCGAGGCCGTCGCGCGCGTGGTGACCAGCGACGGCGTGCTGCTCGCCGAGGCCGGCACCGGCACGGGCAAGACGCTCGCATACCTGGTGCCCGCCCTCCTCTCGGGCCACAAGGTGCTGGTGTCCACCGGCACGCGCAACCTTCAGCAACAGCTGATCGACAAGGACGTGCCGCTGCTGCAGAAGGCACTGGGGCCGTTCCGCGCCACCTGCATGAAGGGACGCGGCAACTACCTGTGTCTCCACCGCTTCGAACAGGCCCTGCACGACGACCGCCCCAGGGACGACGCGGCGCGCGTCGCGATGACGCTGATCGAGCACTGGGCGCCGCGCACGCAGACGGGCGATCGCGCCGAGCTCGCCGACCTGCCCGAGGATCTGCCGTTCTGGCACACGATCTCGGCCACCACCGAGAACTGCCTGGGCAGCGAGTGCCCGCGCTACAGCGACTGCTTCGTGACCCGCATGCGGCAGGAGGCGGCCGACGCCGACGTGGTGATCGTCAACCATCACCTGCTGTGTGCCGACGCGGCCGTGCGGCGGCACTCCTTCGGCGAGGTGATCCCCGAGTGCCAGGTGGGAATCGTCGACGAGGCGCACCAGCTCGAGGACGTCGCGACGCAGTACTTCGGCGTCGCCGTGAGCAACTATCGCGTCGAGCAGCTGTTCACCGATGCGGCGGCGATCCGGACGACGCCGCTGTTCGTGCCACAGCAGGAGGCCGAGGCGGTGTCGCGCGCCACCGAGCTCGTGGCCGTCACGTCGCGGGCCTTCTTCCTCGACCTGCAGACCCGCCGGCCCGGCGTGCGGCAGGGACAGGAGCCAGGGTCGGCATCGTTCGCCGCGCGGCTCCGCGTCACCGGCGACCTGCTCGCCGACGCCGCGGGTGAGAGCGGCCTGCAGCTCATCGACGCGCTGACGGCGCTCGAGGAGGCGCTGACGCTTCTCAAGGACGCGCCGGAAGACCTGCGTGGCATCGCGAAGCGCGCCGGCGAGATCCGCGACGACGTCAGGTTCCTGCTGCGGGCGGAAGCGGAAGAGTACGTGTACTTCCTCGAGATCCGCGGTCGCCACGTGGCCCTGCGCGCCGCCCCGATCGACGTCTCGCACATCATCCGCGACGTGCTGATCGACCGGCTGCCCGCGCTCGTGCTCACGTCGGCCACGCTGTCGATCGGCGGCTCGTTCGGCTACGTGCGCGCGCGGCTGGGCGTCGGCGACGCGCTCGAAGTGCGCGTCCCGTCGGAGTTCGATTACCGGACGCAGGCGCTCGTGTACCTGCCGCGACGCATGCCCGACCCACGGACGCGCGAGTACGCCGAAGCCTTCGCCGCCGAGGCCGCACAGCTGCTCACCGCCAGCGAGGGGCGCGCCTTCCTGCTCTTCACCAGCTACGCGGCGCTGCGCGACGCCCACGCGCGACTGTCGACACGATTGCCGTACCCGATGCTCGTGCAGGGCAGCATGCCGCGCGGCGTGCTCATCGAACAGTTCAGGAAGACGCCGAACGCCGTGCTCTTCGGCACGTCGAGCTTCTGGCAGGGCGTCGACGTGGTGGGTGACGCGCTGAGCTGCGTGATCATCGATCGCATCCCCTTCGCGTCCCCTGCCGATCCCGTGGTGGCGGCGCGCATCGAGGCGTTGCAGCGGCGGGGCATCGACGCGTTCGCGGGATTCCAGGTGCCGCTCGCCATCCTCACGCTGCTGCAGGGCGTGGGCCGGCTGATTCGACACCGCCAGGATCGCGGCGTCATCGCGCTGCTCGACCCGCGGTTGCAGTCGATGGGATACGGGCGTCGCTTCCTCAACGCGCTCCCCCCCGCCCCGCTCACGCGGCGCCCCGAGGATGTCGCGAAGTTCTTCGCCGCGGGGAACTGACGCGCCCGCCCACCCATGGATGCTTCGTCCGGCGGGCGAGCATCACTGACCGTCGGACAGAGTCCGACGGCTACACCAAGGTCGAGGATGTAGCCGTCGGGCCTTGCCCGACGGGCGGACCCGCGCCGGGGGGGGGCGGCGGGGGGAAAAACAAAGGGAGGA
>JAEYZV010000087.1 GCA_023427865.1 Acidobacteriota bacterium | reverse complement strand
GTACTGCCCCTTCTCGTTGTGCCCCGACCCGCGGGTGAACGAGGCCGGTCCGAACTGGCCCGGCAGCGTCCGATACGGAATGCCGTCGCCATCGACGTCCCTGTAGCGCCCCCAGTCGCCGATCTCGGCGAGCTTCTCTGGCGTCAGCACCTTGCCCCTGTCGATCGCGCCCTCCGGATAGGCGAAACGCTCCGCCATCCAGGTGTTCATGCCGAGATCCAGGTCGCTCATCACGAACACGGGCGTCTGGAAGCGCTCGGCGAGATCGAAGGCCGCCATGGCCATCGTGTAGCACTCGTCGACCGAGGCCGGCAGCAGGAGGATGTGCTTCGTGTCCCCGTGCGAGAGGCCCGCCGCAAAGAGGATGTCTCCCTGCGCGGTGCGCGTCGGCAGCCCGGTCGACGGGCCCACGCGCTGAATGTCGAAGATCACCGCCGGTATCTCGGCGTAGTACGCAAGGCCGGTGAACTCGGCCATCAACGAGATGCCGGGCCCCGACGTCGAGGTCATCGAGCGTGCCCCGGCCCACGACGCGCCCACGACCATGCCGAGCGCCGCGATCTCGTCCTCGGCCTGCACGACGGCAAAGGTCGCCTTGCCCGTCGCCGGGTCCATGCGGTGCTTGCGCAGGTAGTCGATGAGCGTCTCGCACAGCGATGACGAAGGCGTGATGGGATACCACGACACGACGGTCACGCCCGCCATCAGACAGCCGAGGGCCGCGGCTTCGTTGCCCTCGATGAGCAGCAGATCGCGCGTCTCGTCCATACGGCGCACCGCGAAGGGCACCGGCCGCTGCGCGAAGTGCTCGGCGGCGTAGGCCGCCCCGGCGTCGAGCGCGGCCTTGTTCAGCTGAATGGCGCGCGCCTTGTTCTTCAGCTGCCGCGTCAGCGCCTTCTCCATCTCACCCAGCTCGATGCCGAGCAGGTAGGAGAGCACGCCGTCGTAGATCATGTTCTTGACCAGCCGGCGCAGGCGGGCGTCCGGACAGACCTCGGCCACGATGCGGTCGAACGGCACCGGGTAGAACTGCAGGTCCTGCCGGAGCTGATCGAGCCGCAGCGGCTCGTCGTAGACGACGGCGCGGCCAGGCTCGAGCGCCAGCACGTCTTCCTGCGCCGTCTCGGCGTTCATCGCGACGAGGAGGTCGATCTCCTTCTTGCGCGCGATGTACCCGCGGTGGTTGGCCCGGATGGTGTACCAGGTGGGCAGCCCCGCGATGTTCGACGGAAAGAGGTTCTTACCGGAGACCGGCACGCCCATCTGGAAAATCGACCGCAACAGGACGAGATTGGCCGTCTGGCTGCCGGAGCCATTGACGGTCGCCACCTGGATGCTGAAGTCGTTGACGAGCGCTTGGGAGGATGGGTCTGCTGGCCCCGCCAGCAGGTCGGATGACGCCATGCAGTTCTCTGCCTTTGCCTGGGCCAGGGTGCAGCACATGCGGCCGCGCGGCCCCAATCGGCCGAGTATATCATCCGGGCCGGCCCACAGGACCGACCCGGACGTGACGTCTGCTTACGCGCGGTCAGAGGCGGGTCTGGACGGCCTGGCCGATGTCGGCCGGGCTCTTCACCACGGTGACGCCGGCGGCGGTCAGCGCGGCCATCTTCTCGTCGGCCGTGCCCTTGCCGCCCGAGATGATGGCACCGGCGTGGCCCATCCGCCGTCCCTCGGGAGCCGTCTGCCCGGCAATGAAGCCGACGACGGGCTTGGTGAAGTGGGCCTTGATCCAGGCCGCTGCTTCCTGCTCGGCCGACCCGCCGATCTCGCCGATCATCACGACGGCTTCGGTCTGGTCGTCCTCGGCAAAGAGCGACAGCGCGTCGATGAAGCTCGTGCCAATGAGCGGATCGCCGCCGATGCCGATGCAGGTCGTCTGTCCGTAGCCCAGCTTGGTCAGCTGGTGGATCGCCTCGTAGGTCAGCGTGCCGCTCTTGGACACGATGCCGACCCGGCCCTCCTTGCAGATGTGGCCCGGGATGATGCCGGCCTTCGCCTGCCCTGCCGTGATGAGGCCCGGGCAGTTGGGTCCGATGAGGCGCGCCCTGGAGCCCTTCATGAACGCGAGGGCCTTCATCGTGTCGAGCACCGGGATGCCCTCGGTGATGCACACGATCAGTTCGAGGCCGGCATCGGCGCCCTCCATGATGGCGTCGGCCGCAAAGGGCGGCGGCACGAAGATCACCGACGCGTTCGCACCGGTCTTCGTCACCGCCTCGGCCACGGTGTTGAACACCGGCAATCCCTCGTGCGTGGTGCCGCCCTTGCCCGGCGTGACGCCGCCGACGACATCGGTGCCGTAGGCCGCTGCGGCCTTGGCGTGGAAGGTGCCTTCGCGCCCGGTCAGGCCCTGGACGATGAGGCGGGTCGACTTGTCGATCAATACAGCCATGGCAGTGTCCGGGCTCCCTAGCGTGCGAGGGCGACGACCTTGTCGGCCGCCTCGCCCATCGTGTCGGCCGTGGTGAAGTTCAGTCCGCTCTCGCGCAGCATGGCCTTGCCCTGCTCCACGTTGGTGCCTTCCATGCGGATGACGATCGGCACCGGCACGCCGAGATCCTTGACGGCGGCGATCACGCCCTCGGCGAGCACGTCGCAGCGCAGGATGCCGCCGAAGATGTTGATGAGGACGGCCTTGACGTTCTTGTCCGACATCAGGATCCGGAAGGCGTTCTTGATCTGCTCGGCATTGGCGCCGCCGCCGACGTCGAGGAAGTTGGCGGGCATGCCGCCGGCCAGCTTGATGATGTCCATCGTGGCCATGGCGAGGCCGGCGCCGTTGACCATGCACCCGATGTTGCCGTCCAGCCGGATGTAGTTGAGCGAGTACTTGCTCGCCTCGATCTCGAGCGGGTCCTCTTCGGCGAGATCGCGCAGGTCGCGGAAGTCCTGATGGCGGTACAGCGCGTTGTCGTCGAAGGTGACCTTGGCGTCGAGCGCGATCACGTCGCCGCCCTCGGTGACGATGAGCGGGTTGATCTCGATGAGCGATGCGTCAGTGGCGACAAACGCCTCGTAGATCTGCAGCATCACCTTCACGGCCTTGTTGACGTGCTCGGGCGCGAGGCCGATGCCGAACGCGAGCTGGCGGGCCTGGAACGGCGTGAGGCCGGTCACCGGGCTGATCGCCACCTTCTTGATCGCCTCCGGGTTCTTCTCGGCGACCTCCTCGATGTCCATGCCGCCCTCGCTGCTGGCCATCAGCACGGGACAGCCAGCCGCGCGGTCCACGAGCAGGCCGAGGTACAGCTCCCTGGCGATCCTGACGCCTTCCTCGATCAGCAACCGCTCGACCTTGCGTCCCTCCGGGCCCGTCTGGTGCGTGACGAGCGTCATGCCGATCATCTGCCGGGCCGTGTCCTCGGCGGCGCTGGCGTCCTTGACCACCTTGACGCCGCCGCCCTTGCCGCGACCGCCGGCGTGAATCTGCGCCTTGACGACGGTCACGCCGCCGCCGAGACGCCGCGCGATGGCGCCGGCCTCGTCGGCCGAGAACGCCACTTCGCCGCGAGGCACCGGCACTCCGTGCCGGGCCAGGATGGCCTTTGCCTGATACTCGTGAATCTTCACCGGAGTTCCTTGAACGTGGTGGTGATGTCGAACGACGTGAGCCGGGGTGCGGGAGTTCCGATCTGAACCGCGGCAGCGTCCATATCATTGACGTCCCGCGGGAGCGGGTCAAGCCTCGCGCACGACGTCCGTTGCCCGTCGTCGGCCTGACGGGATACCATTCCTGCGGTTCGGGCCGCCGCGCACCTCACGGGGATGCCCATCCATCGCGCCGCGCTTACGCCAGATGTTTCCCGACAGCTCAGTGCCTTCCTCGACGCCCCCGGCCCCACACGCAGGCCATCCGGGGTGCGGAGTCTGACATGTCCAGCCGCTCGTCCTTCTTCTCGTCCACGGTGGGGTCCAAGATCCTCATCGGCCTCACCGGCCTCCTGCTCTTCGGGTTCCTGATCGCACACCTGGCCGGCAATCTCACGCTGCTCGTAGGTCAGAGTGCCTTCAACGCATACGCCTACAAGCTGGAGAGTTTGATCCCGCTGCTCTACCTGGCCGAAGCGGGACTCGTGGCCCTCTTCCTGATCCACATCTTCAAGACGCTGACGTTCACCCGCCGCAACAGCGCGGCGCGCCCCGCGTCGTACCAGCAGAAGCGGTGGTCCGGCCACACGAGCCGCAAGACCTGGTCGTCGACCACGATGGCCCTGACCGGGCTCTTCATCCTCTTCTTCGTCATCGTCCACGTCCGCACGTTCAAGTTCGGCACGTGGTACGTCGACCCGGCCACGGGCCACCGCGACCTCTACCGCCTCGTGGCCGAGACTTACCAGAACCCGCTGTACGTGGGGTTCTACGTGGCGGCAATGGTGCTCATCGGCATGCACCTCAATCACGGCATCTCGAGCGCCGCACACTCGCTCGGGTGGACGAACCAGCGGTATGCGCGCACGCTCGTGCTGGCCGGCCGCGTGCTCGCGGTGGCGATCGCGGGCGGCTTCGCCGTGCTGCCGCTGTACATGTACTTCGCTCTCTAGGTGGACCAGCGATGACGCTCGACAGCAGGGTCCCGGCGGGACCGATCGAAGGCAAGTGGGACCGGCACAAGTTCGAATCCAAGCTCGTCAACCCGGCCAACCGGCGCAAGCTCACCGTCATCTGCGTCGGCACCGGCCTGGCCGGCGCCTCGGCCTCGGCCGCGCTCGGTGAGCTGGGGTACAACGTCCTCACCTTCTGCATCCACGACAGCCCGCGGCGCGCGCACTCCATCGCGGCGCAGGGCGGCATCAATGCGGCCAAGAACTACCGCAACGACGGCGACAGCGTCTACCGGCTGTTCTACGACACGGTCAAGGGCGGCGATTATCGCGCGCGCGAAGCCAACGTGTACCGCCTCGCGCAGGTGAGCGTCGACATCATCGATCAGTGCGTCGCGCAGGGCGTGCCGTTCGCGCGCGAGTACGGCGGCCTGCTCGACAACCGGTCGTTCGGCGGCGCCCAGGTCTCGCGCACGTTCTACGCCCGCGGCCAGACCGGGCAGCAGCTGCTGATCGGGGCGTACCAGTCGATGATGCGGCAGGTCGACGCCGGCACCGTGACGCTGATGCCGCAGCGCGAGATGCTCGACGTGGTGCTCGTCGACGGCAAGGCGCGCGGCATCATCACGCGCAACCTGGTCACCGGCGAGCTCGAGAAGTGGGCGGGCGATGCCGTGCTGCTCTGCACCGGCGGCTACGGCACGGCGTACTACCTCTCGACCAACGCGGTGAACAGCAACGTCACGGCGGCATGGCGCGCGCACAAACGCGGCGCGCTGTTTGCCAACCCGTGCTTCACCCAGATTCACCCGACCTGCATCCCCGTCTCCGGCGATCACCAGAGCAAGCTCACGCTCATGAGCGAGAGCCTGCGCAACGACGGGCGCGTCTGGGTGCCGAAGAACCAGGGCGACCGTCGCCCGCCCCAGCAGATCCCCGAGAGCGAACGCGACTACTACCTCGAACGCCGCTACCCGAGCTTCGGCAACCTCGTGCCGCGCGACGTCGCGTCACGTGCCGCCAAGCTGGTCACCGATGACGGGCGTGGCGTGGGCGAGACCGGGCTGGCCGTGTACCTGGACTTCGCCGACGCGATCCAGCGGCTCGGCAAGGACGTGATCAGACAGCGGTACGGCAACCTGTTCGACATGTACCAGAAGATCACCGACGACAACCCGTACGACGTGCCGATGCGGATCTTCCCCGCCGTGCACTACACGATGGGTGGGCTGTGGGTGGACTACAACCTGATGAGCACGATCCCGGGGCTGCACGTCCTCGGCGAGGCGAACTTCTCCGACCACGGGGCGAACCGCCTGGGCGCGAGCGCGCTGATGCAGGGTCTTGCCGACGGCTACTTCGTGATCCCGTACACGCTGGCCCACTACCTGGCGAGCACGCCGCTGCCGAAGATCTCGACCGACAATGACGCATTCGCCGAAGCGGCGCACAACGCGCAGGCGCAGATCACGCGCCTGTTGTCGGTGAAGGGCCGGCGGACGCCGCGCGAACTGCATCGCCAGCTCGGACGCGTCCTGTGGGACCACGTCGGCATGTCGCGCACCGCCGACGGCCTGCGGCGCGCGCTCACCGAGATCCCGAAGCTGCGCGAGGAGTTCTGGCAGGACGTCTCGGTGCCGGGGCAGCCGAACAACATGAACAAGAACCTCGAGTACGCGGGCCGGGTGGCCGACTACCTCGAGTTCGCCGAACTGCTCGCGCTCGATGCGCTCGAGCGCGAGGAGTCGTGCGGCGGGCACTTCCGTGAGGAGTTCCAGACGCCCGACAACGAGGCGGCGCGCGACGACGCGGCGTTCGCGCACGTGGCCGCGTGGGAGTTCACCGGCGTCGGCAGCCGACCGGTGCGGCACGTGGAGCCGCTGCAGTTCGACTACGTCAAGCCGACGCAGCGCTCGTACAAGTGAGGGAGGGCCGG